>DATFYA010000060.1 GCA_035315345.1 Candidatus Methylomirabilota bacterium | reverse complement strand
CAGCGACCGCCCGCGTGGAAGAGCCGCCCCACCGCGCCCTCCTCCACCAGCGAGTGGAAGCGCTGCATCGCGGGCACGAAGCGCCAGTTGAAGCCGGTCATCGCCACCCGCTGGGCCTTGGCCGCCGCGTCCACCATGTCGCGGCCCTCCGCCGCGGTCATGGCGAGCGGCTTCTCGCACAGCACGTGGGCGCCCAGTGAGAAGGCGCGCAGCGCGATCTCCCGGTGGAGGCTCGGCGGCGAGGCGATCACCACGATGTCGGGCCGGGCCTCGTCGAGCATGCGCTCCCACTGCTCGAAGACGCCGGGCACCCCGTAGCGCTCGGCCACCGCGCGCGCCGTCTCCTGGTTGCGCTGGCAGACCGCGACCACCTCGCAGCCGCTGGCCTGGAACGCCGGGATGTGCGCGCGGCCGAAGCCGAGCCCGATGACGCCCACGCGATACGTCTTCCGTGCCATGCCTCGTCGATCCTTTCGCCGGCGGATTCCCTTCACCCGCGTCTTGAGTTAGAGTCGGCCACATCCTACAGCACGTCCAGAGGAGGACGCTCCCATGAAGGCGGTCGCCGCCGTCGCCGAGATCCTGAAGCGCGAAGGTACCACCTTTCTGATCGGCTATCCCGTGAACCCGATCATCGAGGCGGCCGCCCAGGCCGACATCCGCACCATCATCGTGCGTCAGGAGCGGACCGGGCTCCACATGGCGGACGCGGTGAGCCGCATCACCTCCGGCCGGAAGATCGGCGTGTTCACGATGCAGCACGGACCGGGATCCGAGAACGCCTTCGGCGGGGTGGCCCAGGCCTACGGCGATTCGGTGCCGATCGTGGTGCTGCCCGGCGGTTACCCGCGCCGCATCACCAACATCCCGCCCAACTTCAACTCGTTCATCAACTACCGCAACGTGACCAAGTGGTGCGAGCAGGTGGTGGTCGGCGACGCGGTGCCCGACGCGATGCGCCGCGCGTTCACCCAGGTCAAGAACGGCCGCCCGCGCCCGGTGCTGGTGGAGATCCCGGTCGACGTCTATCAGGAGGAGGTGCCGGAGCCGCTCGCCTACAAGCCGACGCCGCGCACCCGGGTGGCCCCGGATCCCGACGCGGTGACCGAGGCCGCGCGCATCCTCGTCGAGGCCGAGCGCCCGGTGATCTACGCCGGCCAGGGCGTGCACTACGCGCGGGCATGGCAGGCGCTGCGCGAGCTGGCCGAATTGCTCGAGGCGCCGGTGACCACGAGCCTCGAGGGCAAGAGCGCGTTCCCGGAGACGCACCCGCTCTCGCTCGGCTCGGGGGGCCGGTCGATGCCCAAGACGGTGTTCGAGTTCCTCAAGAGCTCGGACGTGATCTTCGGCATCGGCTGCAGCTTCTCGACCACCAACTACGGGGTCGCGATGCCGAAGGGCAAGACCATCGTGCACTCCACCGTCGACGTCGCCGATCTCAACAAGGACGTGGTGGCCGAGCACGCGGTGATCGGCGACGCCGGCCTCGTGCTGGACGCCCTGCTCGTCGAGGTGCGCGACCGCCTGAAGGGCAAGCCGCGCGGACGCCGGGCGGAGGTGACCCGGCAGATCGCCACCATGAAGGCGGAATGGCTCGCCCAGTGGATGCCCAAGCTGACGTCCGGCGACAAGCCGCTCTCGCCGTACCGGGTGATCTGGGACCTGCTGCGCACCGTCGACCCCGCCACCACGATCATCACCCACGACGCGGGCAGCCCGCGGGATCAGCTCTCCCCGTTCTGGGAGAGCACCGAGCCGCTCACCTACATCGGCTGGGGCAAGACCACTCAGCTCGGCTACGGTCTGGGGCTCGCGATGGGCGCCAAGCTGGCGAAGCCGGAGGCGCTCTGCATCAACGTGTGGGGCGACGCGGCCATCGGCTTCACCGGCATGGATTTCGAGACCGCGGTGCGCGAGCGCATCCCGATCCTCTCGGTCCTGCTCAACAACTTCTCGATGGCCATCGAGCTGCCGATCATGAAGACGGCCACCGAGAAGTACCGGTCGACCGACATCAGCGGCCACTACGCGGACATGGCCCGAGCCTTCGGCGGCCACGGCGAGCGCGTCACCGAGCCCGGCGAGATCATTCCGGCCATCAAGCGCGGGATCGCCAAGACCCGCGAGGGCACCCCGGTCCTGCTCGAATTCATCACCGAGAAGGAGATCAACTTCTCGATGTTCAAGTAGGCCCCGCCTCCCTCCCCTCACCCTTTCCCTCTCCCCTCTGGGGAGGGGGCAGGGTGAGGGGCGCCGGCAGGGCGGGGTAGCGTCGGCGAGCGCCAAATGTCTGATCTCACCTATCGATCGCCCAGGACCGAGGTGCGGCCCAGCCCGATTCACGGTCGCGGCCTCTTCGCCCGCGCGGCGATCGCGGCCGGCGAGATCGTCGCGGTCAAGGGCGGCCACGTGCTGACCGCCGCCCGGTGGGCCGCGCTCGAGCCCGCGCTCGGTCCGGCCGAGATCCAGATCGCGGACGACCTCGTCATCGCCCCGGTCGACCGGGAGCACCGCGACGGGAGCATGCTCTTCACGAACCACTCCTGCGATCCCAACCTCGCCATCCAGGGCCAGATCGTGCTGGTGGCGATGCGCGACATCGCCCCCGGCGAGGAGCTCACCATCGACTGGGCGACCACCGACGACGGCGACTACACGCTTGCGTGCCGCTGCGGTAGTCCGCGCTGCCGTCGCGTCGTCACCGGCAAGGACTGGATGAAGCCCGAGCTGCAGGAGCGCTATCGCGGCTGGTTCTGCTGGTTCCTCGAGCGGAAGATCGCGGCCGGCCGATGAGCGTGGTGACCGCAGCGCGCTTCGCCCGCGGCATGACCTTCGAGCAGTACCTCGCCTTCATCGGGACGCCCGCGAATCTCGCGCGGGAGGCGGGCTGGTGGCGCGGCCCGGAGCGGATGGACTGGAGCGCGATCCTGCGCGGCTGGCACGACGGGCTCCGGCTCCGTGAAGATCAGGCGGCGGCGATCCGGTGGCTGGCCTCTCAGCCGCGCGGGCCCGCCAAGATCCTGGCGATCGCCGAGGAGTGGTCGTCGGATTGTCGCCGCGCGGTGCCGATGCTCTCGCGGCTGGCCGAGGCGGGAGGGCTCGAGCTGCGCATCTTCCCGCGCGACGGCGCCCGGGTCGGGCGCGGGTCTCGGGCCAACCCGGCCGAGTCCCCCAACGCGGACCTGATGAACGCGTTCCTGCGGGAGCAGGACGGGCGGACGTACCAGTCGATCCCGGTGGCGGTCTTCTACACCGGCGCGATGGAGTATCTCTACCACTTCATCGAGCGGCCCGCGGTCTTCCACCACGGCCGGATCGCCGACGCGATGCAGGCTTCCCGGCCCGGAGAGACTCGTGAGGACGCGTGGGATCGCTTCATGCGAGAGTGGGCCGCGATGCATCAGTCGCCCCTCTCGGCGGTGTGGGCCTTCGCGGCGATCGACGAGATGCTCTCCGCCCTCTACGAGCGGGCGATCGGATCGCTCCCGTGAATCGCGCGATCGCGTTCGCCATCCTCGCCGGCCTGGGCGCGGCCACCTGGACCATCTTCCTCAAGCTGGCCTCCGCGCGCATCAGCGCGGTGGTCGGCGCGATCGTCATCACCACCGGGGCCCTCGCGGTCAACCTCGCCGTGCTCCTCGTCATGAAGATGCGCGGCCACGAGACCGTCTTCACGCGCGAGAGCCTCTGGCTCCTGCTCGGAGCGGGAATGGCCGCGGCCTCGGTGGATCTGTTCGGGCTCCTGGCGTATCAGCACGGCCTGCGCGTCACATCGTCGTTCGTCATGGGCGGCACCTCGACGCTCGCCGTGCTCCTGGCCGGCTTCCTGCTCCTCCACGAGCCGTTCACGTGGGGCCGCCTGCTCGCGGTCGCCCTCATCACCGCGGGGATCCTGCTCTATCAGGGCCAGGGTGGCTGACCGCGCGCCGGCGCCGGCCCGCGAAGTGGGCCGACGAGGAGCGCGCGGAGACGCTCGGTATCGACACCAACCGCATCAAGATCGCCGTCTTCGCGCCGGGCGCGGTGTTCCTCGGTCTGCTGTCCGAGATCCTGTATATGCTCGGGCTGGGTGTGATCTGATCGTGATCGTGCTGCTGCCCGCCGGCCTCGCGGGCCTGCGGGGCGGGGCCCGCGAGAGCCGGATGCCGCGCGGCCGGGGGAGAGAGATCATGGCGGTACGGATCGTTCGACTGGGCACGCCGCGCGCCGCCCGCGAGGGCCTGCGCATCGGCACGGTGCGGCGACCGCCGCGCGGGGTGCGCAAGGCCGACTACGGCGCGCGCGACTACTACGACGCGTGGCTGCCCGAGCTGGCCCCGAGCGCGCCGCTGGTCTCCTACGCGCTGTCCAAGCCGTGGACGGACGCGCGCTGGGCGCGCTACGCCCGCCGCTATCGCGGCGAGATGCGGCAGCCCGCGACCCGGCGACTCATCGGCCTGCTGGCCGCGCTCTCCCGCACGACCGACTTCTCGGTGGGCTGCTACTGCGAGGACGAGCGCCGCTGCCATCGCTCGCTGCTGCGCGCCCTGCTCGGCGAGCACGGCGCGCAGGTCCTCTGAGACGTCCCGCGCCGGCCGCCCGGCGGTTGTCCGCGCGCGGCCGAGCGTGTAGCCTCGGGGCCAGCCTACCCACAGGAGGGGCCCATGAAGTACGGCGTGGTACTTCCCATCTGGCAGCTCACGGTGGCGGACGCGGAGTCCCTCGCCACGAAGGCGGAGGCGCTCGGTCTCGACGGCGTCTTCGTGCCCGACCACATCCTGGCCAAGCCGGCCACCACGCAGCACTACGGCGGTCACTGGCCGGATCCGTTCTCGCTGCTCGCCTTCCTGGCCGGGCGCACGCGCCGCATCCAGCTGGGCGCCAGCGTCATCGTGCTGCCCTATCGCAACCCGCTGGTCGCGGCCAAGGCGGCGGCGACCGTGGATCAGGCCTCGGGTGGCCGCTTCATCTTCGGCGTCGGGGTGGGCTGGGACGAGGCCGAGTTCGTGGATCTCCGGTTGCCGTTCGCAGAGCGGGGCCGCCTGAGCGACGACTACATCCGGGCGATCAAGGCCGCGTTCGCGGCCGACGTGCCGCAGTACAACGGCAAGTACGTGAGCTTCTCGGGCGCCACGTTCTCGCCGCGCCCGGCGCAGCGGCCGCACCCGCCGATCTGGGTGGGCGGCTCGCCCGCCGCGATCTCCGGCCCCGCGGTGCGACGCTGCGCGGAGCTGGGCGACGCGTGGCATCCGCTCGCGCTCGGCCTCGACGATATCGAGAAGGGCTACGCGACGCTGCGCGATCTGGCCAGCCGCACCGGCCGGCGGGACAAGCTCGGCCTGGCCCCGCGCAACCTGCTCGACCTGACCGACGGGGCGAAGGGCAGCGGGCGCGCCGCGTTTCAGGGCTCGGTGGCGGAAGTGGCCGCCGACATCAAGCGGGTGCGGGGCCTGGGCGCCGAGTGGATGACCTTCGATCTGCCGCGTGCGAGCATTCCCGCGATGGTGCGGGCGATGGAGCGGCTCGCCTCGGAGGTCAAGCCCGCGGCGGCGTGATCCGCAGCGCGAGGGAGGCCGATCGGCCCGCGATCGAGGCGGTGACGCTGGCCGCGTACGAGCAATACGCGGCCATCCTGCCGCCGCGGCTGTGGCGCGAGTACCGCCGGAACATCGTGGCCACGCTCGCCGACGCGACGCCCGAGATCACCATCGTCGCGGAGGCCGGGGGCGCGCTGGTCGGGAGCGTGCTGCTCCAGCCGGCGGGCGCCGACACGGCCAATCCGGGCCGCGGCACGTCGAGTCGGCTGGCGCATCCGGAGGTTCGACTGCTCGCGGTGGCGCCGTCGGCGCGTGGACAGGGCGTGGGACGGCGTCTGATGGACGAGTGCATCCGGCGGGCGCGCGCGAGCGGGACGGCGGCGCTGATCCTCCACACCGCCGACATGATGAGCGTCGCCATGCAGCTCTACGAGCACGTGGGGTTCGTGCGAGACGCGCGTCTGGACTACGAGGTGGCGGCGGACGTGCTGGTGAAGGGATACCGGTTCCCCCTCACCCTGCCTTCTCCCCGGGAGGGGAGCGGGCGGGAGACTAGCGCAGGGCGGGAACCGAGTAGGGCGGCTGGGTTAACAAGATAAGGCGGTCCACGTCGAGCCGCGCGAGACGGGCGCGCTCCGCGGTGTCGCCGCGCAGCCAGCGCTCGCTGAGCCCCGCGAACACGGTCAGGCTGAAGCGCGCGGGATCCCGGCCGGAGGCCTGGTGGGCCTCGCGCGCCA
The DNA here is from genome assembly GCA_035315345.1 of Candidatus Methylomirabilota bacterium. NCBI lineage: Bacteria > Methylomirabilota (SeqCode) > Candidatus Methylomirabilota bacterium. The sequence continues at coordinate 65,022 of DATFYA010000060.1, read as the reverse complement.
CCCGGCCGAGCCCGCCCAGATCGGGATGCATCGCCTGGGTGTTGAACCCGTCGCCGTACCGGCCCGCGATCGCGGCCATGCGCGGGCCGAATCCTCCCACGATGATCGGCGGGGGCGGATCCGGCCGCAGATAGCCGGACGGGCGGTCGAGCCGGAACTGCGTCCCCGCGAAGCTCGACGGATCACCGCTCCACAGCCGCCGCAGCACCTGCGCGGTCTCGGCCACGCGCTCGGCGCGCAGCCGATCGCCCGGGATGGTCATGCCGAGCGCTTCCTGCTCGCGAGCGTACGCCATCGACCGCGTCGCGCCGGCCCCGAGCCCGAGCAGCAGCCGGCCGCCCGAGACCTGCTGCAGCGTGGCCGCCATGTTGGCGAGCAGGCCCGGATGACGTAGTCCGGTGTTGAGCACGAGCGGGCCCAGCGCGATGCGCCGGGTGGCCTCGGCCAGCGCGGTCAGCGTGGTCCACGCCTCGGGCACGCCCGCCTCCGCGGCCCCGTCGGGATCGCGCAGGTGATCCCACGTCCAGACCCCGTCGTAGCCCGCGTCCTCGGCGGCCCGCGCGGCCGCGCGCATCTCGGGATACCGCGCGCCCACCGGGATCAGCAGCAGATCGATCTTCATCGGATCGCGATCACCGGCACCACCGACATGCCGGGCACGAGGAGATGCTCGGAGTTCTCGCCGGGCTCGAACACGAGCTTCACCGGCACCCGCTGCACCACCTTGACGAAGTTGCCGGTGGCGTTCTCGGGCGGGAGCAGCGAGAACACCGCGCCCGAGCCGGCCTGGATGGAGTCGACGCGCGCCTTGAACGTCTTGCCCGGATAGGTGTCCACCGTGACGGTGGCGGACTGCCCGGGGCGCACGTGGGTCAGCTCGGTCTCCTTGTAGTTGGCCACCACCCAGACGTCGTCGAGGTCCACCACCGTGAGCAGCGCCTGGCCCACCGTCACCACCTGCCCCGGCTCGACCGATCGCCGCCCCACGCGCCCGGGCATCGGCGCGCGGATCGTGCAGTAGACCAGGTTCAGCTCCGCCTGCTGCAGGTTCGCGAGGGCCTGCGAGAGCCGGCCCTGCGCGGCCTCGACCTGCGTCTGCCGCAGCCGCACCTGTTGACGCTGGCTGCGGGCGTTCTCCAGCGAGGCGCGGCTCTCGTCCACCCGCCGCACCGACTGGGCCACCGCGGCCTGCTGGGTGCGCAGCGACGCCTCGGCCTGCGCGACCTCGCTGCGCGCCTGGTCGAGCCGCTTGCGGGCCGCGTCCCGCGTGGCCTCCGTGGTCCGGTAGGTGGCCTCCGCGTGATCCATGTCCTGCTGGGCGACGAGCCCGTTCTTCACCAGCTCGGCGATGCGGTCGCGGTCCGCCTTGCTGCGATCGTAGTCGGCCTGCGCCGAGCGCACCGCCGCGTCGGCCGCCGCCACCGCGGCCTGCTTGGCCGCGATCTGACCGCGGCGCTCGTCGAGATCGTGCGTGGCCATCTCGCTGCCGTGCTGGGAGGCCCCGAGCGCGGCGTCGGCCTGCTGCACCAGGCTGCGGGTCGAATCCTCGGTGAGCGGCACGTTGGCCACCGCGCTCTCGAGGTCGCCCTTCGCGGACGCGACCGCGGCGCGCGCCTGGGCCACCGCGACCTCGTAGTCGCGCGGGTCGAGACGCAGCAGCACCTGGTCCGCCTTCACGTCCTGGTTGTCGTTGACCAGCACCTCGCTCACGGTGCCGGGCACCCGGGCGCTCATGGGAGCGATGTGCGCGCTGATGAACGCGTCCTCGGTGGAGATGTGGTGCCGCCAGTAGTACCAGACGTAGACGCCGTAGGCGAGCGACAGCGCGACGGCCGCGGCGACCGCGAGCACCGCGAGACGATGACGGGGCGGCGCTTCCTGATAGGTGACGAACCGCGCGCGCAGGCGGCGGGAAATCCCCTCCTGGTCGAGGTCCGTCATTGGGTTGCGCTTATAATGGCGGGCGGTACCGAACCCGTCAAGCGATGGCCAACGAGAACGCGCCGCCGACCACGTCCGCCGCGGACGCCGCCGGTGAGTGGCGGCCGCGCTCGAGCCCGGTCCTCATCGCGCTGTCGGTGATGCTGGGCACCTTCATGGAGGTGCTCGACACCTCGGTGGCCAACGTGGCGCTGCCGCACATCGCGGGCAGCCTCTCCGCCACGCCCGAGCAGGCCACGTGGGTGCTCACCAGCTACCTCATCTCCAACGCGATCGTGCTGCCGACCACCGCCTGGCTCAGCGCGGTCTTCGGGCGCAAGCGCTTCCTGCTCGTGTGCATCGTCATCTTCACGCTCGCCTCGGCGGCGTGCGGGGCCGCGAACAGCCTCGGGATGCTGATCTTCGCGCGCGTGCTGCAAGGCATCGGCGGGGGCGCCCTGCAGCCCATCGCGCAGGCGATCCTGCTCGAGAGTTTCGCCCCCGCGCGGCGCGGTCGCGCGATGGCCGCCTACTCCATGGGCGTGATCGTGGCGCCCATCCTGGGCCCGACCCTCGGCGGGTGGATCACCGACAGCTACTCGTGGCGGTGGATCTTCTACATCAACCTGCCGGTCGGCTTCATCGCCCTGCTCATGACCCAGACCTTCATCGAGGATCCGCCGTACTTGCAGCGCGCCGCCCTCCGCCGCATCGACTACTGGGGCCTCGCCTTCATGGCGATCTGGCTGGCCACCCTGCAGGTGGTGCTCGACAAGGGCCAGCAGGAGGACTGGCTCGCCGCGGAGTGGATCCGCTGGACCATCACCCTGTCGTGCGCCGCGATGATCGCGTTCATCGTGCGCGAGCTGGTGGCCGACGAGCCGATCGTCAACCTCGGCATCCTCGCCGACCGCAACTTCGCCCTCGGCACCCTGCTCATCACCGCGATGGGGATCGTGCTCTACGCTACCACCGCGATGCTCCCGCTGTTCCTGCAGACCCTGCTCGGCTACCCGGCGCTCGAGGCCGGCCTCGCCACCAGCCCGCGCGGCGTGGGGGCGCTGCTGTCCGCCCTGGTGGCGGGACGGCTGATCGGCATCATCGACTCCCGCATCCTGATCGCGGGCGGCTTCGGCCTGCTCGCGCTGTCCGGCGTGTGGCTGAGCCGCCTCACCTTCGACGTCGCGTGGTCGAACATCGCGGCGGTGACCTTCCTGAATGGCCTCGCCAACCCGCCCATCTTCATCGCGCTCTCCACCCTGTCGTTCGGGACGCTGCGGCGCGACCAGATGGGCGGGGCCACCGGCATCTACAACCTCATGCGCAATCTCGGCGGCGGCGTCGGCATCTCGCTGGCCACGACCCTGCTGGCCCGGCGCGCGCAGGTCCACCAGAACGTCATGGTGGCGCACATGACCCCGTACGATCCGATGTTCGCCGAGAAGCTCGAGACGCTGCGCCGCGCGCTGACTCCGAAGGTGGGGCCGAGCGCGGCGGCCCAGCAGGCGCTCGGGATCCTCTACCGGACGCTGGTCCAGCAGGCGACGCTGCTCGCCTTCGTGGACAACTTCCGGCTGATGACGGTGCTCGCGGTGTGCAGCATGCCGCTGGCGATGCTGCTCAAGCGGGTGCGCACGCGGCCGGCGCCGGGCGCCCACTGACCCCCTCTCCCTCTCCCCTCCGGGGAGAGGGCAGGGTGAGGGCGAATCTCACCTCGAAGGCTTTGTCGGCTCCTTGAAGCTGGAGAAGTCGGCGAGGGCCTGCGGGGTCTGCACGCCCTCGCGGCGCTTGTCTCCCATGACCCAGGTGGGGAACGACTTCACCCCGGCCTTCTCGCAGAGGTCGGGCCGCGGGTTGACGCCCTTCGGATCGCACTCGACGTAGGGCAGGTCCTTCGCGGCGTCGCCGAACAGCGCCTTCTGCTCGGTGCAGTGCGGACACCAGTAGGCGCCGTACATCACCGCGCCCTGGTCGCGCAGGTGGCGGGCCAGCGCGGCCTCGAAGGCGGCGCTGCCGCCCTCCGGCATCGCGAAGATGAACGCGGCCCCGAACGGGGCCAGCACCGCGAGGGCCACCGCGTATCCGATCACCGAGGAGAGTTTCATCCTCCGCCCGGGCAGATCGGAGCGCCGCCGCCAGAGCGCGAGCAGGACCGCCAGCGTGATCACCCCGGAGGCGAGGCAGTACGCGCACGTGGCGTGGATGATCAGCATGGACAGCGCGGTGAGATAGACCGAGATGCCGACTCCCGCCGCGGCGAGGCAGAAGGCCCAGTCCCAGCGGGTCGCGGTGAAGCCGATCGCGGCGAGGGCGCCGATGGCCAGGTAGAGGAGCGCGCCCCACAGCGCGGTCGGCAGTCCGAGCAGCGTGCCGTACCGGCTGGCCTGCACGACGTCGCAGCCGCTGCCCGACAGACAGAAGGTCGCGTTGCCGCCCGACCACTTGAGCCACGTGAGGTAGACCGCGATCGCGAAGCCGGCCGCCGCGAGCCCGACCACGACGTAGTCGGGCTTTGCCGGCCTCGTCACCGCCACGTTGCGCCGTCGCACCGCCATGTCGCGATCACAGTACCACAGCGCCGGCGGCGGGCCGCGCGCCCGCGGTTGCGCGGCCCCCGCGGTGGCGCTAGGCTAGCGGGGCCGTGTTCCCGCTCCCACCCTTGACGGCCGAGCAGCGCCGCGTGGTCGAGCGGGCTGCCGCGCTCTCCCGCGAGCGATTCGCCCCGCGGGCCCCCCGGTACGACGCGGAGTCGAGCTTCCCCTACGAGAACTACGCCGATCTCCACGCGGCCGGCCTCCTGGCCCTGACCGTCCCGCGCGAGTACGGCGGAGTGGGCGCTGACCCGGTGACCTATGTGCACGCCCTCCGCGAGATCGCCAAGGGCTGCTCGGCCACCGCGCTCACCTTCAACATGCACTCGACGGTCACGACCTTCCTGGCCGCGCTGGGCACCGAGGAGCAGCGCCGACGCTACTTCGGCGAGATCGTGGGCCGAGGCGCCCGCATCGCCTCGATCACGAGCGAGCCCGAGCAGAGCTTCCGCGACAAGTTCGTGCTCAATACCGTGTTCCGGCCCGCCGTTGACGGCGGCTACCGGGTGGCCGGGGTCAAGCAGTTCTGCTCGCTCGGTGACGCCGCCGACTACTTCTTCGTCACCGGCATCCTGGAGGGCCAGACCAGCGCTCGCGAGGGCGTGGTCTCGGCCATGATCCCGAGCCGCGACGCCGGCGTGAAGATCGAGGGCACGTGGAACGCAACGGGCATGCGCGGCACCATCAGCCACACGATTCGCTACGACTGCGTGGTCGATCCCGCGAACGTGGTGGGCCGCCCGGGCCAGTACCTCACCATCGACCTGCAGGGCTTCGCGCTCGGCTACGCCGCGGTCTATCTGGGTATCGGGGAGGCCGCCTTCGAGTACATGGCCGAGTACGCCCGCACCAAGATCCAGCGGCCGTCCACCGAGCCCATCAGCCATCACCCGCTGGTGCAGCGCACGGTGGCCGAGGTCGGCACCCAGATTCGCGCCGCCCGGCTCCTCCTCCACGAGGCCGCGACCGTCAAGATGGCGGACGACCGCGAGGCGACCATGCTCGCGGTCAACCAGGCCAAGACCTACTGTGCCGACGTGGGCCTGATGGCCACCGAGCGCGCCCTGCGCCTGGCCGGCGGCCGGGGCATCCTGAAGGACATGCCGCTCGAGCGCTGGCATCGCGATGCGCTGGCCGGGCCGGTGATGCCGCCCGCCAACGACCGGTGTCTCGAAACCGCCGGCAAGCTGCTCTGCGGCCTGCGCGCGGCGACGCTCGAGTTCCAGTAGCCGCGGCGGGAGCCGGCCCACCCCTGTAGGACCTTCGTCCCATAGGGTGGGACGGCGGGAAATGCTACATCTGATCGGCCGAGACGATTGTATCGACCCCAACCGCCGGCAGGGCGGGAGGCCACCGTCATTCCAGATCGGCAGAGGGCTGAGCCCACTTTCCTGGTCCCCGACGCCGGTCCGGCGCCGAACGGACGGCGGGCGACCGTCGGCGTGGTGGACGACGATGCGTCGATCCTGCGAGCCCTCCGTCGGCTCCTGCAGGCCGCCGGCTTCTCGGTGGAGACCTTCGGATCGGCCGAGGAGGTCCTGTCCTCCTCCCAGCTGGCGCGGATCGACTGCCTGGTCCTGGACATCCATCTGGGCGACCTGAGCGGCTTCGACGTGCACGAGCGGCTGCCCGATTCGCGGCAGATCCCGATCATCTTCATCACCGCGCACGACACTGTCCTTACACGCGAGCGGGCGCGGCTGGCCGGCGCGGTGGACTATCTCCGGAAGCCGTTCGACGAGAAAGCCCTCATCGGCGCGATCGGACGGGCGCTCGCCGACATCTGACGATGGACGATCGGCGGGGCCGGCGATCGCCGCCCCGGGCTCCGACGCTAGGGAAGCCCCGACAGCTCGGCGTCGAGGTTCGCGCCTTCGATGAACCGCTCCATCGACGCGCTGAGCGGGGCGAGGTCTTCGCGTCGCAGCAGCTCGACCCGCGCTCGCCGGCCCGAGAAGCGCGCGGAAGCCGCATCGTAGATGCTGTACCAGGCGCGCCCCCTGAAAAAGTCGACCCAGAGGCGATCGGGCCGGGCGCTCAGGACGAAGACGGCGGTCAGCCGACCCGGCTTCTCTTCGATGTAGACCTCACGCAATGCGATCGTGCGCGTCGGGCGAGCGGGTGGAGGGCGCATGGTCATACCGACTTCCTGAGATCGCCGGCCCGCTCGGTCGTCCTCGTGCCGGCCAGCCGAAATCCCACCTGCCACTCCACCGCGACGGTCGCGTCGGCGCACGTCACCTCGACGACCTGTCCCTTCGTCATCCCGATCCACTCGCGTCGCTCCACCTGATCCCCCACCTTGAACATGTCCACACGCTCTCCTCGCTCTGCATGGTAGGGCTCGGCGGGCGCGGCTGTCTTGACATTGCCCGCCAATTGATTGACACTCGCACTCTCCAGGCGTCGGGGAGGGCGAGGAGGAAGAGCCGCCGCGCGCGAACCCGTTGCCCTGAATGACACTCGGGACGACAGCACCCGGTACCGAAGACGACCCGTGAGCGCCTTCGCGCTACTGCTCGACCGCGTGGGGCGTGGCTCCCGCCTGACCGATCTGGCGCGGACGAGCCGTCCGCTCCTGCTCGCCGTCTTCACCGCCGCCGCGTACTACGTCGGCATGCAGGTCGGCTTCCAGGCCAAGTTCCCCGGCGGCGGCCCGTCGATTCTCTGGCCCCCGAATGCGATCCTGCTCTCGGTCCTGCTCGCCACGTCTCCGCGCCGCTGGGCGGTGTACCTGCTCGCGACGTTCCCGGTCCACTTCGTGACCGCGCTGCGCGCGGACTTCCCGCTGCCCCTCCTGCTGGGGCTCTTCGCCACCAACTGCGGCCAGGCCGTGCTCGGCGCGGTCCTGGTGCGCCGCCTGCTCGGCGCCCGCATCGACTTCGATAACCTCCGCCACGTGATCGTGTTCATCGCGGCGGCGGCCGGGTTCGCCCCGTTCGTGGCCTCGTTCGCCGACGTGTGGATGTGGGTGGCCTCCGCGTGGCCGGAGGGCATCCGCTACTGGCCGGCGTGGGCCATCCGCTTCGCGAGCAACGCGCTCACCGTGCTCGTGGTGACCCCGATCCTCGTGCTCGGCATCAACTGGAGCCGAGCCTGGTTCCGTCGCCCGCTGGCCAGCCGTCTCACCGAGGCCACGGGCCTGGTGCTCGGGCTCGCCGTGGCCGGGCTGCTCATCGGCGTCTCCGAGCCGAGCCACATCCCCGCGCTCATGTACACGCCGCTGCCGCTCCTGCTGTGGGCCGCGGTGCGCTTCGGCCCGGCCGGCGTGAGCGGATCGCTCTTCGCGGTCACCTTCTGCATGACGATGGGCGCCTCGCGGCTGCTCGAGACCCTCGTCGAGCGCCCCGAGGCGGCCCAGACGTTCTCCCTGCAGTTCTTCATCGTGATGGGGGTGACCGCGGTCTCCCTGATGCTCCTGGCCGCGGTCATCCGCGAGCGCGAGAAGGCCGAGGGGCGGCTCCGGGAGCAGCTCGGATTCGAGCGGCTGCTGTCGGAGGTGTCCGCCGACTTCGCGGACCGCCCGGTCGAGCGGCTCGACGAGGCGACGCGGGGCGCGCTGGAGCGCATCCTCCACTTCCTCGACGTGGACCGGGCCGCGATCGCGCGGCCGGCGAGCGACGGGCGATCGGTTCAGGTCACGAACGTGGTGTTCCGGCCCGGGATCGCGCCGCCGCCCGCCCAGTTCCTCAACGACGACTTCCCGTGGTCGCGCGAGCGAATCCGCCGCGGCCAGGTCGTCCGCTTCGCGCGTGTCGACGATCTGCCCGCCGAGGCCGCCCTCGACCGCGCGGGCTATCGCCGGCTCGGCATCCGGTCGGCGGTGATGGTCCCGCTCGCCGCCTCCGGCACCCACATCGGTCTGCTGGGACTGTCGACCCTGCGCGCCGAGCGCGCCTGGTCCGGCGGCATCGTGGAGCGTCTCCGGCTGCTCGGCGAGATCCTCACCGCCTCCGTGATGCGCCAGCGGGCGGACAGCGCGGCCCGCGAGGGCGAGATCCTCAATCAGGCGGTCTTGGCGTCGCTGACCGGCGCGGTCGCGGTGGTCGATCGACACGGCAGCATCCTCCGGGTCAACGACGCCTGGTCCAGTCAGGCCCGCGCCCACGCGGGCGCGCTCCTGACCGAGCTGCTCGTAGGCGGCAACTACCTCGAGGCCTGCCGCGGGGTGGCCCGGCTGGGCATCCCGGAAGGCCAGGTCGCGCTCGAGGGCCTGCAGCCGCTGCTCGCCGGGACCAGCCGGGGCTTCTCGATCGAGTACGTCTGGCCGCGCGGCCAGGAGAGCGGCTGGTCCGAGATGCTGGCGGTGCCGCTGGAGCGGCCGGCGGGGGGCGCGGTCATCACGCATCACGACATCACCCGGCGCAAGCGCAGCGAGCTGGAAGCCCAGCAGCACCGGCAGAGCCTCGCCCACGCGGCGCGGGTGCTCGCGGTCGGTGAGCTGGCCGGCTCGATCGGACACGAGCTGAACCAGCCACTCACCGCGATCGTGAGCAACGCGCAGGCCGCGCAGCGGCTGCTCGACCGCGGGAACGCGGACCTGGCCGAGCTGCACGAGATCCTCGGCGACATCGCCAAGGACGGCAAGCGCGGTGGCGACGTGATCCGGGGGCTGCGGAGCCTGCTCAAGCGCAGCGAGTCCCAGCCGGTGGCGGTGGACATGCGCACCGTGGTCGGCGAGGTCGTCGCGCTCCTTCGCAGCGACGCGATCGCCAAGTCCATCGCGGTCCGGCTCGACGTCAGTCCGGTCGCGCCCTTGGTCTCCGGCGATCGGGTGCAGCTGCAGCAGGTCGTCCTCAATCTCTTCATGAACGCCTACGACGCCATGGCCGGCGCGGCGAGCCCGCACGAGCTGCTCGTCCGCATCCAGCCCTGCCCGGTCGGCCTGGAGCTGCTGGTCTGCGACACCGGCCCGATGCTGTCGGAGGGGGCGCTGGAGCGGATGTTCGAGCCCTTCTTCACCACCAAGCCGGAAGGCCTCGGGATGGGCCTCTCGATCAGCCGCACGATCGTGCGCGCCCACGGAGGCGAGATCCGGGCCGCGCGCAATCCGGAGCGCGGCATCACGATGTGCGTGACCTTGCCCGGCTCGGACGGCCGGGCCCCCGCCCGGCCGTGACGCCGGCTCGACGCTGACCGGCCCGTGCGCTCGCGCGCGTGGTCGATCGCGCTGCTGCTCGCGGCGACGCTGGCCCCTCCGGCCGCAGCCGCGGACATCGACGCCGCGCCCGGCCAATCGATCCTCCTCTTGCTCGGCGGACCGATCGGCCAGCCCTCCTCGACCCGGGTGGCCACCGCGGCCCGCGCCGCCCTCGTGGCCGACGAGCCGATCCGGACCACCGTCGAGACGGAGCACGTCGATCTCGCGCGATTCAACCTGACCGACGAGGAGAATCACCTGCGCGAGATGCTGCGCCTCAAGCACACGCGACGACTCGACGCCATCCTCGCGGTGGGGCCCGAGGCCCTCTACTTCCTGCTTCGATCGCGCGACAGCCTGTGGCCGGGCGTCCCGGTCGTCGCGTGCGACGTGGAGGAGCGCACCGTGGCCGGTCTCCGCCTGCTCCCGGGCATGCACGCGACGACCGTCCGGTTCGATTTCGAGGGCACGCTGCGCGCCGCGCTCGATCTGTTGCCCGGCACCCGACACGTCGCCCTGATCGGCGGCACCCACGCCCGCGACCAGCGGAACAACGACCGCGGCCGGCAGGCGGTGTCGTCCTATCGCGATCGGCTCGACCTCATCGATCTGACCGGACTGCCCCTCCAGGCCACGCTGGCCCGTCTCGCCGCGCTGCCGGATCACACCGTCGTGCTGGCGTCGAGCGTCCTCGCCGACGGCGCCGGTCGGCGCTTCTTCGGAGCGGAGAGCACGGCGTCCCTGTCCGCCGCCCGCGTTCCCGTCTTCACCGTCTTCGGCTCGCACATCGGCGGCGGCGCGGTGGGCGGGTCGGTGGTGGACTACGAGGAGATGGGCCGCGAGGCGGGCGCGCTCACGCTGCGGCTCGTGCGCGGGGAGCCGATGCCCCCGGACCCGACGCGGAGCCAGGCCTCCGGCGTGCCCACCTTCGACTGGCGCCAGCTTCGCCGCTGGCATCTCGACGAGGCGCGGCTGCCCGCGGGGAGCCGGGTGCTCTACCGCCAGCCGACGCTCTGGGCACAGTACGGGTGGCAGGTCGCGATCGCGGGCGCCGTGCTCGCCGCGCAGACGGTCCTGATCGCCGGGCTGCTGCTCGAGCGTCGGCGCCGCCGTCGGGCCCAGGCGGATCAGGCGGAGCGCCTGCGCTTCGAGATGCTGCTGGCCGAGGTCTCGACCCTGATCGGAAGCCAGACGCGGGTCGGCCTCGACGAGGAGGTCCAGAACGCGCTCCGTCGCATCGCCACGTTTCTCGACGTGGACCGGGCGACGCTCTGGGAGGTCTCACCCAGCACCCGGTCCATCGTACCCGCGCACATCTGGACCAGGTCGGGCACCGAGGGGCCCCCGTCGGTGCTGCTGCTCGACGCGTTTCCCTTCCTGCGGCGGCTCTGGGAGGCCGGGGAAGTCTACAGCCTGTCCAGCCTGGACGACCTGCCGGCCGAGGCCGCGGACGATCGCCGGGGCCTCGAGCAGATCGGCGTGCAGTCCCTGATCGTGATCCCGCTCGCGCGGGGCCGGCAGATGCTGGGCGCGCTGATGTTCGTGACCGTTCGCGATCCGCGGGCGTGGCCGAAGGATCTGGTGCGCCGGCTGCAGCTCCTGGCCGAGCCCTTCGCGGGCGTGCTGGCCCGCCAGCAGGCGGCGACCGCGCTCGAGACCAGCGAGGCGTTCACCCGCGCCGTCCTCGCCGCGCCGCCCGGAGAGACCGCCATCATCGACGGCGACGGGCGCATCGTGCAGGTCAACGACGCCTGGGCGGCCGCGACCCACCCACTCACCGCGGTGCCGGCCGGCGCCAGCTACGTGGAGACCTGCCGCTCCCTGATCGAGGCGGGCGACCCCGACGCGCCGGCGATGCTCGCGCTGGTCGGCTCGGTCCTGGACGGGCAGCAGCGCGAGGGCTCGCTCGAGCACCCGTCGCGCCAGGTCTACGAGGATCGCTGGTTCGAGATCCGGGTGCGCCGGCTCCAGCAGCCCGCGGCCGGCGCGGCCATCACCCGCCTCGAGATCACCGCGCGCAAGCGGGCCGAGGCGAGGGCCAAGCGTCATCTCGACGAGATCGCCCACATGGACCGGGTCGCCGCGATGGGCGAGCTGGCGTCGTCGTTCGCCCACGAGCTGAATCAACCGCTCGCGGCCATTCTCAGCAACGCACAGGCCGCCGAGCGGTTCCTCGCCTTCGCGCCCCCCGACCTGGCCGAGCTGCGGGCATGCCTGCACGACATCATCGAGGATGATCGGCGCGCCGGCGAGGTGATCCATCGCGTGCGCCGGCTGCTCCGCAAGGAGCCGGCGGAGCTGCAGCCGGTCGACCTCAACGATCTGGCCCGGTACGTGGTCGCCCTGATCCGCAACGACGCGCTCCTGCGCAACGTCACCCTCGAGCTGCGCCCCGCGGTGCCGTTGCCCGCGGCGCTGGGCGATCCCATCCAGCTCCAGCAGGTGATGCTGAACCTGCTCGCGAACGGGATCACCGCGGCCGCGAACGGACCCGCGCAGGTCCGCAAGGTCGCGATGTGGACCGCGGCCCACGACGGCCACGTGGAATTCGGCATCCACGACAGCGGCAAGGGCATCGCGGCAGATCAGCTGTCGCGGCTCTTCGAGCCCTTCTTCACCACGAAGTCCGAGGGGCTCGGCATGGGGCTCACGATCAGCCGCTCGATCGTCGAGGCACACGGCGGCGACATCTCGGCCGAGAACCATCCCCACGGCGGCGCCACGTTTCGCGTGTGGCTGCCCGCCGGCCGGGCCGCCTGACCGGCTCCGCGGTGCGTCTCGATCTCGTGCGCCGCGAGCTGGCCCAGGGCGCGGAGACCATCGCGGCGCTCGTGGCCGGAGTGACGGCGGAGGAGGCGCGTCGGCGACCGGCGCCCGACGCCTGGTCGCTGCTCGAGGTGGTGTGCCATCTCCACGACGAGGAGCGCGAGGACTTCCGGCCGCGGCTCGACGTCGTGCTGCATCGGCCGCAGGAGGCCTGGGTGCGCATCGATCCGGGCGGCTGGGTCACCGCGCGGCGCTACAACGAGCGGGACCTCGCGGAAGCGCTCCCGGGATTCCTGCTCGAGCGGGAGCGCTCGCTGGCCTGGCTCGGCGGACTGATCGCGCCCGACTGGAGCCGTGAGTACCAGGCCTCGTTCGGCCCCATCACCGCCGGGGACCTGCTCGCCTCGTGGGCCGCGCACGACCTGCTCCACACGCGCCAGCTGGTGGAGCTGCGGCGTGCGCGCCTCCTCGCGCAGACCGCGCCGCATCGCACCCAGTACGCGGGTGACTGGTAGCGCGCGGCGCGGCCGGGCCGCCTTCCTGGGCCCGCCGGGCGATCGGTGGCACACTCGGAGTCATGGCTGAGCACAAGGCGGCGATCCGCTGGGCCCTGCAGGGCGACGGCTTCCTCCGTGGCCGCTACTCGCGCGAGCACACCTGGGCCTTCGACGGCGGCGTCACCGTCACGGCCTCCCCCTCCCCCTCGGTGATCCCGGCGCCCTACTCCAATCCGGCCGGCGTCGATCCCGAGGAGGCCTTCGTGGCCGCGATCGCCAGCTGCCACATGCTGACGTTCCTCCACGTGGCCATGAAAGCGGGGTTCGTGGTGGAGCGGTACGAGGACGACGCGGTCGGGGTGCTGCGCAAGAACGACCGCGGCGCGGTCTGGGTGAGCCGGGTGACGCTCCGTCCTCGCATCGCCTACGGGGGAGAGACGCATCCGAGCGCGGAGGAGATCGACCACCTCCACCAGCTGGCCCACGAGCACTGCTTCATCGCCAACTCGGTGAAGACCGAGATCTCGATCGAGGGCGAGTAGCCGCGCCCATGCGCCCCCGGCCGACCGTGCTGTTCGATCTCGACGGCACCTTGACCGACTCGCGCCCGGGCATCACCGCCTGCATCCGGCACGCGCTCGATCGGCTGGGTCACGCGTGTCCGGACGACGAGGCCCTCGCCGTCTACATCGGGCCGCCCCTCCGCGGCACGCTCTCTACCCTGCTGGACACGAGCGACCCCGCGCTCATCGAGACCGCGCTCGGCCACTACCGCCGCCGCTACGACACGGTCGGGCTGTTCGAGAACCGCGTGTACGATGAGATCCCCGCGATGCTCGACGCCCTCGCGCGACGCGGACATGCCATGGCGGTGGCCACCGCCAAGACGCGCCACGCGGCCACCCGCATCGTGGAGCACTTCGGGCTGGCCGGGCATTTCACCGCCGTGTACGGGGCGGAGCCGGGTGGCCGCTTCGACGCCAAGATCGATCTGCTCGCCCATCTGATCGAGTCGGGCGTCATCCGGGCCGAGCAGGCGGTCATGGTCGGCGACCGGGCCAGCGACATCGTGGCCGCGAAGATCAACGGCATCCGATCGATCGGGGCGCTCTGGGGCTATGGCGAGCCGGGTGAGCTGGCGGCCGCGGGCGCCGACGTGCTCTGCGAGACTCCGCCGGCGCTCCTGGACTTCCTCACGCGCGACTGAGTGCGATGCGCGGGAGCCGCGCCGCGCCGATCCCCCGCCACACCCGCTCGGAACACGATTGACACACTGCGAAGCCGCTCCTATCATACCGGCCACCGCTCCCCGCCGGAGGCACGCTCACTCGACGAAGAGGAGGCCACATCCATGGATCGTCGGTCATTTCTAGCAACCACCGCGGCCGGTGCCGCCGCTCTGTCCTTTCCCGCGATCCTGCGCGCGCAGAGCAAGGATCCGCTGCGGATCGGCTTCCCGCTGCCGTTGACCGGGCCGTTCGCCGCGCTGGCCGCCGACCAGCAGCGCGGCGCAACCCTGGCCATGGAGGAGCTGAACGCTCAGGGCGGCGTCCTCGGTCGCAAAGTCGAGGTACTCTTCCGCGACGATCAGCTCAAGCCGGCGGTCGGCGCGCAGCGCACCAAGGAGCTGATCGAGAACGAGAAGGTGCAGTTCATCGTGGGCGGGCTGGCGGCGCACGTGCAGATGGCCATCAACGAGCAGACCAAGAAGTCCAAGGTGCTCTTCATCTCGGTGAGCCAGTCCGACGAGATCAGCGCCAAGCCGGATACGAGTCCGCTGACCTTCCACGAGGCGCTCAATCCGACCATCACCAGCCGCGCGGTCGGCAACTGGATCGCCCAGAACCTCGGCAAGAAGTGGTGGATCATCTACGCCGACTACGCGTGGGGCAAGCAGAACAACATGGTGCTCCAGGAGGTGATCGGCAAGCAGGGCGGCACCGTCCTCGGGTCGACGCCCTATCCACTCGGCAGCGCCGAGTTCTCCGCGCACCTTCCGAAGATCCAGGCCGCCAAGCCCGAGGTCCTGGTCTCCATGACCCCGGGCGCCGACAACATCGCGTTCCTCAAGCAGGTGCAGAGCTTCGGAATGAAAAAGACCATGCGGATCGCCCAGCCCCTGCACTGGTTGCCCCAGCTCAAGGAGGGCGGACCCGAGCTCTACGCGGAGATCTACGGCGGCACCAGCTTCTACTGGGAGCTCGCGGACACCGTGCCGTCCGCCAAGAAGTACGTCGAGGTGTATCGGAAGAAGTACAACGCCCCTCCCGGAGACTACGGGGCCTATGCGTTCAGCGGGGTCATGGAGATCGCGCGCGGCTGCACGCTCGCCAAGTCGCTCGACTCCGAGGCGGTGGCCGACACGCTTCGGAAGAACCCGACCTACGACCACTACAAGGGCAAGCAGTGGTGGCGCACCTGTGACAACAAGTCGTTCCAGGACCTGTGGATCGTGAAGGGCCGCGAGCCCGGGAAGCTGAACGGGGAATGGGGACTCGCCGAAATCGTCGCGAAGATCCCGGCCAACGAAGAGATGGATCGCACCTGCAGGGAGAAGGGCCTAGCCTAGCTCGTGCCCGAGCTGTCGACGCTCCTGGCCCAGGTCTTCACCGGCCTCGTGCTGGGGATGATCTACGTGCTGCTCGCCATCGGCCTGTCGCTCATCTTCGGGCTGATGACGGTGGTCAACTTCGCCCACGGGGCGCTGTTCATGCTGGGCGCGTACTTCGGCGTGTTCCTGCTGTCCTACACCAAGAGCTTCTGGGTGGCGCTGATCGTGGCGCCCCTCATGGTCGGCGCCCTCGGGCTCTTGATGGAGCGCTTCCTGATCCGGCGGCTGTACGGCCGCTCGCCGGACGATCCGCTGCTGCTCACCTTCGGCCTCTCGCTGATGCTCGTCGAGGGCGTGAAGGTGATCTGGGGAAAGATCGGCCTCACGCTGGATCCGCCGCGGGCGCTCGCCGGCGCGGTCAACCTCGGATTCATGTCGTTCCCGGCCTACCGGATCTTCCTGATCGGCGTCACGGTGGCGGTGCTGGTCGGTCTCTACTTCTTCCTCGGGCGCACCAACATCGGCCTGATCATCCGCGCGGGCTCGCGCGATCCGTTGATGGTCCGCGCCCTCGGCATCGACCTGTCGCGCGTCTGGCTCGTGGTCTTCGGCATCGGCACCGCGCTGGCCGGGCTGGCCGGCATCCTGGCCGGGCCCATGCGCGGGGCCTACGCCGAGATGGGCGTGACCATGGTCATCGAGTCCTTCGTGGTCATCGTGGTCGGCGGCATGGGCAGCCTGCTCGGCGCGGTGGTGGCCGGCCTGCTCATCGGGCAGGTGGTGGGGCTGACCACCCTGTTCATCCCCAAGGCCGCCGAGATCATGGTCTTCATGGTGATGGCGGTGGTGCTGCTGGTGCGGCCGAGCGGCCTCTTCGGCGAGGCGGGGCTGGCCGAATGAGCGCGCGGCGCGGGATCGCGGCCCGGATCGCCGCGCACCCGGTGCTCGCGTTCTGGATCGTCTTCGCCGTCTTCCCGTTCATCGTGCCCAACCGCACCATGGCGACCCAGGTGCTGATCTTCGGCCTCCTCGCCATGGGCTTCAACCTCCTCTACGGCTACACCGGCCTGCTCTCGTTCGGCCACGCCGCCTACTACGGCCTCGGCGCGTACGGCTGCGGCATCGCGCTGGCCAAGCTGCACGTGGGCTCGCTCTGGCTCGGCCTCGTCGCAGGCCTCCTGCTCGCCGGACTGGGGGGGTTGATCATCGGCTTCTTCTGCCTGCGCCGGCGCGGCATCTACTTCGCGATGCTGACGCTGGCGTTCGCCCAGATGCTCTACTTCATCGGCTTCCACCTGGCCGACTGGACCGGCGGCGACGACGGCCTACGGGGCATCCCGCAGCTCGCCCTCGGCGTCGGGCCGTGGCACTACCAGATCGACACCACGATCGCCTTCTACTACTTCGCCTACGTCCTGGTGGGCGTCGCGGTGCTGGCCCTCAGGCGCATCCTCAACTCGCCGTTCGGAGCGGTGCTGCAGGCGATTCGCGAGAACAGCAGCCGCGCGGTGGCCTGCGGCTACGACGTCAACCGGGTCAAGCACCTCTCGTTCGTCTTCTCCGCCGGCTTCGCCGGGCTGGCCGGATCGCTCGACGCGCTGCGGCTCACCGTGGTGCCGGTCGAGTCGCTGTACTGGACCACCTCGGGGCAGGTGGTCATGATGACGCTCCTCGGCGGCGCCGGGACCTTCTTCGGTCCGTTCGTCGGCGCCGCCACGTTCCTGGTCCTGGAGGAGCGCCTGAGCCTCGTGCTGGAGTCGTGGCCCCTCGTCATCGGCGCGATCTTCTCGGCGTTCGTCCTCTTTCTCCCCAGGGGGATCTGGGGCACGCTCACTGGAGGTATCCATGGCCGTCAAAGTGCTTGAGCTGCATCACCACGGCATCCGCGTCGGGCCGTCGCCCGCCGACGTCAAGAAAGCCTACGGCTTCTACCACGACGTGCTCGGGCTCAGCGCCGACCAGGGCCGCCCGGTCATCCCGACCATCGACGGCTTCTGGATGGACGTGGGGGGTACCGCGCAGATCCACCTCATGGGCGTGGACGGGCAATCCAAGTTCGCCCAGGGGCCGGACAAGGATCCCTCGCGACCGCACGTGGCCCTCGCGGTGGCCGACATCCAGGAGGCCAAGGCCGAGCTGGACCGCATGGGCATCGAGCACTGGGTGACCCGCGGCGTGGTGGGCCCCGAGTCGCAGCAGATCTTCATGTACGACCCCTTCGGCAACATGATCGAGCTGCACCAGGCGGGCACCTGCCGGTGCGTCACCGCCAACCGCACGCCGGCGGGAGGCATGAGCTAGGCTCGATGCCGGGCTCGGCCCAGCACGCCATCCTCGACCGGGTCGCCCGTCTCACGCACGAGGCGATCGCCCCGCGCGCGGCCGAGTACGACGCGGCCGGCGCGAACCCGATCGACTCGTGGCGCGTGCTCGCTCGGGATGGCGTGCTGGCCTCGTGCATCCCCACCGAGCACGGCGGGCTCGGCCTCGACATGCCGACCTACATCGGCGTGATCCGCACCATCGCCCAGGGCTGCGCCAACACCGCCATGACCGTCCACATGCACTCGACGGTCATGCGCTTCATCGACGCGCTCGGCACCCCCGCCCAGAAACGGCGCTACTTCGACGGGGTGGTCCGCCACGGCCAACTCTTCGGCAGCTGGGGCAGCGAGCCGGCGGTGAGCCTGTCTCGCAGCTTCCTCATGGAGACGGTCGTCCGCCAGGACGGCGACGCCTACGTGGTCGATGGGGTCAAGCACTTCTGCACCATGGCCCTCGGGGCCTCGCACTACATGGTCTGGTGCGCGCTCGAGGGCGGCTCGGACATGAGCAAGGCGCTCCTGCAGGTGCTGGTGCCGGCCGACACCCCCGGCATCGTGACCGACGGAAAGTGGAACACCCTCGGGATGCGCGCGACGTTCAGCCCGTCGGTGTCGTTCCTGGGCGTGCGGGTGCCGAAGGACACCGCGCTCGGCGACCCGGGCGCCGCCCTGCGGGTCGGCGTGGTCGAGAGCTTCGCGCTCGGCTACGCCGCGGTCTACGTGGGTATCGCGGAGGGGGCGCTCGCCTTCGCCATCGACTACGCCAAGCAGCGCATCGTGAAGCCCGAGAACATCCCGGTGTCCCACGATCCCGCCGTCCAGCGCCACGTCGGCGAGCTGGCCGCGCACCTCGACGCGGCCCGCCTGGTGCTGGCCGACACCGCCGAGCGCTGGGAGGGCGCCGACGTGCAGGAGCGCGGCGTGCTCGGGAACAAGGCCAAGTACCTCGCCACCGAGGTCGGCCTCGCGGTCACCTCCAAGGTGATCCAGGTGGTGGGCGGCCGCGGCGCCTACAAGGACTTCCCGGCCGAGCGCGCCTTCCGCGACCTGCGCACCTCGACGCTCATGCCGCCCACGGTGGACCGCATGCTCGAGGGCATCGGCAAGCACGCGCTCGGCATCGAGGGCGCCATGTTCAAGATCGCCGAGTAGCCGCCGGCGGCGCCGACGAATGACCTGGGGTAGTGGCCTGGCGAGGCGCAGCCGAAGGCGAGCCGAGCGGATACGGTGCCTGGCGAGGCGCAGCCGAAGGCGAGCCGAGCGGATACATGATTAGAAGCGACGTCGTCGGCAGCCTCCTGCGCCCCCCCGAGCTGAAGGCCGCCCGCTCGCGGTGGGAGCGGGGCGAGCTGTCGGCGGCCGCGCTCAAGCAGGTCGAGGACCAGGCGGTGGACGACGCGGTGAGCCTGCAGGAGGCGGCGGGCCTCGACGTGCTGACCGACGGCGAGCTGCGCCGCTACGCCTTCTTCGGCCACCTCATCGACGCGCTCGAGGGCTTCGACAAGTTCGGCGGCTGGGCGATTCCCTTCCACAACGAAGCCGGCGAGCGGCTCCTCTTCAAGCGGCCGGTGGTCGTCGAGAAGCTGCGCTGGCGACGGAGCATGTGCACCGAGGAGCTGGTCTACTTGCGCGGCCGCACCGACCGCCCGGTCAAGGTCACGCTGATCAGCAGCCAGCAGGCCGCCGCCTACTACGATCCCGAGCAGTCCACCGGCGCCTACCCGACGCGCGACGCCTACCTGGCCGACATCGTGGACCTCACCCGTCGCGAGGTCGAGGAGCTGGTGCGTCTCGGCGGCACCTACATCCAGATCGACGCGCCCCAGTATGCGGCGCTCCTCGACCCGGAGCTGCGCGAGGGCTACCGCACGCGCGGCAGCGACCCCGACCGGCTGATCGACGCGTGTATCGAGATGGACAACGCGGTGATCGGCCGGCACCCCGGTGTCACGTTCGCCCTGCACATCTGCCGCGGCAACAACCAGTCCATGTTCTACGCCAGCGGCGGCTACGAGCCCATTGCCCGGGTGTTCAGCCGGAGCCACTTCCAGCGCTTCCTGCTCGAGTACGACGACCGGCGCTCGGGCGGCTTCGAGCCGCTGCGCGCGATGCCGGACGACCGCACCGTGGTGCTCGGCCTGGTCACCACGAAGACCCCGCGCCTCGAGACGGTGGCCGAGCTGCGCGCGCGCATCGACGAGGCCGCGCGCTTCGTGCCGCTCGATCGCCTGGCCCTCAGCCCGCAGTGCGGCTTCGCGTCCACCATGGAAGGCAACCGGATCACCCCGGCCGAGCAGGAGGCCAAGCTCCGCCGGGTGGTCGAGACCGTCAATGCCGTCTGGAGAGGAGATACGCGATGAGGATGCTGGCTCTGCTCACGCTCGCCCTGCTCGGGCTGTCCCCCGCCGATGCGTGGGCTCAGTCGATCAAGATGGGCGCGGTGGTCCCGCTCACCGGCCGCTACGGCGCCGGTGGCGCCCAGATCCGCGCGGGCTACGAGTTCGCGGTCGAGCGCCTCAACGCGGGCGGCGGCATCACGGTGGGCGGCGTGAAGATGCCGGTGGAGCTGATCCTGCTGGACGACGAGTCCGACGCGACCAAGACGGTGGCCCGCATGGAGACGCTGGCCGCCCAGGGCGTGGTCGGCTATCTCGGCGGCTTCGGCTCCGATCTGCACGCGGCCGCCGCTTCGGTGGCCGAGAAGAACCACATCGCGTACCTCGGCGTGGCGTTCGCGCTGCAGAAGATCCACCAGCAGAACTTCCGCTATCTCTTCTCGCCCTTCTGGAAGTCGCCCGACATCGGCCACGCCACCGCGGGCCTGTTCGGTCTGATCCCGGCCACCGAGCGGCCCAGGACGGTGGCGATCTTCCAGGAGAAGACGGACTGGGGCCGCGAGATGGCGGCGGCGTGGACGGAAGCCGGCAAGGACGCGGGCTATCAGGTCGCGATGACCGGCGAGTACGCGCCGGGCGCCAAGGACTTCTCGGATCTGATCCTCAAGGCCAAGGCGGCCAACGTCGACGTGGTGCTGGCGCTGCCGAATCCGCCCGACGGCATGACCATCGTCAAGCAGATGAAGGAGCTGGGCTTCACCCCGAAGCTCTCGTTCTTCATCCGCGCCCCCGACGCGCAGATCTGGTCGCAGAACCTCGGCAAGGACGGCGACTACATGGTGCTGGCCGCGGGCTGGCACCACGCCATGAAGGGCGCCGGCGTGAAGGAGCTGAACGACGCGCACCAGAAGAAGTACGGGCGCCCCGCCGATCCGCTGGTGGGGCCGGCCTACGCGTGCGTCGAGATCCTCGCCGCCGCGGTGACGCGCGCCGGCTTCCCGGACCGCGAGAAGGTGCGGGACGCGATCGCGGCCACGAACATGAACACGGTGATCGGCCCCGTGAAGTTCCGCCCGGACGGGACCGGCATCGTGGCCCAGGCCCTGCTGCAGTGGCAGAACGGCAAGCAGGAGCTGGTGTGGCCGAAGGAGTCGGCGACCGCCCGGCTGGCGTACCCGGCGCCTGCGTTCGCCAAGCGCTGAGTGCTCGTCGGTCATCCGGTGACGCCCGCGGCCGGCCGGGCCGCCTGAGCGGGTCGTGGCGCTCCTCGAAGTCGAGCGGCTGACCAAGGGCTTCGGGGGCGTCCTCGCGGTCAACGACGTCGGCTTCACCCTCGAGGCCGGTGAGCTGCTCGGCATCATGGGGCCGAACGGCTCCGGCAAGACCACGCTGTTCAACCTGATCGCGGGCGCGCTGCGCCCCGATCGCGGCTGCATCCGCTTCGCGGGCCGCGACATCGCGGGCCTCCTGCCCCATCGCGTCTGCGCCCGCGGCATCGCCCGCACGTTTCAGCTGGTGCGGCCGTTCGCGGGGCTCACCGCACTCGACAACGTCCGGGTGGGCTGTCTCTACGGGCGCCGGCGCGGCGCGGTCGACGCCCGCGCCGAGGCGCTGAGGCTCCTCGCGCTGGTGGGACTCGACGGGCGGGCGGCCGCGCCGGCGGCCTCCCTCACCCTCATGGATCGCAAGCGTCTCGAGCTGGCCCGCGCGCTCGCCACCGGGCCGGATCTGCTGCTGCTCGACGAGTTCATGGCCGGTCTCAACCCGACCGAGACCGCGGCGGCCATGGACTTGATCCGCCGGCTGGTCGCCGACGGCCTGACCGTGCTGATGGTGGAGCACATCGTGTGGGCGCTCATGGACCTGGCCCGCCGCATCGTGGTGCTGAGCGCGGGCGAGAAGATCGCCGACGGCCCGCCCGCGGCGGTCGCCGCCGATCCGCGAGTCGTCGACGTGTACCTGGGCGCGACGCGGTCGCATGCTTGAGATCCAGGGGCTGGAAGCGTCGTACGGCGACGTGCCCGTGCTCCGGTCGGTCTCGGTCACGGTCGCGCCCGGCGAGATGGTCGCGCTCCTCGGCCCCAACGGAGCCGGCAAGTCCACCCTGCTCGGCTGCGTGGCCGGCCTCGTGCGGCCGCGCGCCGGCGTCGTGCGCTGGGAGGGCCAGGATCTGCGGACCATCAGCCCGCATCGGATCGTCGAGCGCGGGCTCGTGATGGTGCCCGAGGGCCGGCGGCTCTTCGGCGCCATGAGCGTCGAGGACAACCTGGAGCTGGGCGCGTTCTCCCCGCGCGCCCGCGCGGCGCGCCGGCAGAGCCTGGAGCGCGTGTTCGCCCTGTTCCCCGACCTGCACGCGCGCCGGCGCCAGATCGTCCGCGCATTGTCCGGCGGCCAGCAGCAGATGGTGGCGGTGGGCCGGGCCCTGATGGCGCACCCGCGCCTCCTGATGCTGGACGAGCCCTCGCTCGGCATCGCGCCCCTGCTGGTGCGCGCGATCCTGGACGCGCTGGTCGAGATCAACCGCGCGGGGGTGGCCATCTTCCTGGTGGAGCAGAACGTGCGGGCCGCGCTCGGTCTCGCCCACCGCGCCTACATCCTGGAGGCCGGCCGCATCGCGGGCGAAGGGAGCGGAGCCGCGCTGCTCCAGGACGCGCACGTGCGGCGGGCCTATCTGGGCCCGCTCGCGGTGACGGGCCCGCCGTGACCGTCCTCGCGCAGCAGATCCTGCTCGGCCTCCTCCTCGGCGGCCTCTACGGCCTCGCCGCGGCGGGCCTCTCGCTGGTGTTCGGCGTCCTCAAGGTGCTCAACGTCGCGCACGGCGAGCTGATCATGCTGGGCGGCTACGGCGCGTTCTGGCTCTTCGCCCTGCTGGGCCTCGATCCGTTCGCGTCGCTGCTGGTGGTGATCCCGGGCTCGCTGCTGCTGGGCGCGGCGCTCTACCTCGCGCTCTTCGGCTTCGTGGTGCGCGCCCCCGAGGAGGCCCGGATCAAGAACTCGCTGCTGGTCGGCTTCGGCCTCGCCCTGAGCCTGCACGCGCTCGCGGTGCGCCTCTTCACCGCCGACGATCGGTCGATCACCACCGCGTACGGCGGCGCGGTGATCACGCTCGGCACGCTCTCGATCCCGGTCATCCGGCTGCTCAGCCTGCTCGTCGCCCTCGCCCTGATCGGCGGTCTGCACCTGCTGCTCGCCCGCTGGCGCTGGGGCAAGGCCATCCGCGCCGCCGCCGAGGACTGGCAGGCCGCACTGCTCACCGGGATCGACGTGCGACGCGCCTATCTGCTGGCCTTCGCCATCGGCACCGCGCTGGCCGGCGCGGCGGGCACGCTGGTGAGCGTGGGCTACTCGGTGAGCCCGTCGATCGGGCTCGAGTGGACGCTCAAGGCGCTGATCGTGGTCGTGCTGGCCGGGCTCGGCTCCATGCTGGGCACGTTCGTGGCCGGCCTCTTCGTCGGCGTCGCCGAGGCCATCAGCGCCGCCACCTTCGGCGGCCCCTACCGCGAGGTCGTCGGCCTGGTGATCTTCTTCGTGGTTCTGGTCCTCCGCCCCCAGGGCCTCTTCGGGCGCGCCCCCCGATGAGCGCTTGCGCGAAGAGGCCAATCCGCCACGCGATATCTTCCCCCGCCGCGTGCTCAGAATGAGCGCTTGCGCGAAGAGGCCCAACCGCCACGGACCACGTCCGATGAGCGCTTGCGCGAAGAGGCCAATCCGCGACGCGATATCTTCCCCCGCCGCGTGCTCAGAATGAGCGCTTGCGCGAAGAGGCCCAACCGCCACGGGATATCTTCCCGGGGAAACCGCTAAGAATGCCCAGTCCGGGCAGCACGGAGCGCGCGTGGGCCCTCGCCATCCTCATCGCGCTCGCCCTGCTCGCGCCCTTGCCGCTGCTCGTGCACCGCGAGGACGTGATCAACTTCGTCCTGCTCGTGCTGCTCTCGATCACCCTCGCCCAGAGCTGGAACATCATCGCCGGCTACGCGGGCCAGGTGAATCTCGGCCACGCCGCCTTCTTCGGTCTCGGCGCGCTCGCCACCCGCACGCTCTGGATCGGGGGCGTGCCGATCCTGGTCGCGGTCGCGGCCGGCGTCGCGGTCGCCGCCGCGTTCGCGATGCTGATCGGCGCCGCCGCGTTCCGGCTGCGCGGGGCCTACTTCGCCATCGGCACGCTCGCTCTCGGCGAGATCCTGCGCACCACCTTCAACAACGCGCTGCCCGAGATCTCCACGTTGCCCGCGGCCACCATCGCGGCGTACCGGCTGTCATTGCGGTACTACCTGGCGCTCGGCCTCGCCGCGCTCTCGGTGGTCGCGGTGGCGGTGCTCGCCCGCTCGCGGCTCGGGCTCGGCATGCAGGCGATCCGCGAGGACGAGGACGCGGCGGAGGCCACCGGCGTGGCCGCGCTCGGGCTGAAGCTCCGCGCGCTCGCGCTCTCCACCGGGCTGGCCGGGGCCGCGGGCGGGCTCTTCGCGTACTATCACATCAGCTACTACCCGTCGCACCCGTTCGGACCGAGCTGGACGTTCGAGGCCCTGCTCATGACCTTCATCGGCGGCGTCGGCACCCTGCACGGGCCGGTGCTGGGCGCGGTGCTCTACGTGTTCTTGAAGGAGTACCTGACCGTCCGCTGGGTGGACTTCCACCTCTTGATCTTCGGCGTGCTCTTCATCGCCATCGTGCTGCTCTTCCCGGGCGGGCTCGTGCAGGCCGTCGAGGGAGCACGCCGGTGGCTCGGGCGCCGATCGGGGAGACCGACATGACGACCACGCGCATTCCGCTGCTCGAGATCGGCTCGCTCCAGAGCCGGCTGCCGGACCTGATCGCCAAGAAGGGCGAGCCGCCGTGGTCGGAGGCGGTCGTGCTCACCGACGACATCCAGGCCTTCCTGATCTGCCACTCGCCCGGCCAGCCCAACGACACGCACTATCATCATCACGACGAGTGGTGGATCGTGCTGCAGGGCGAGATCGACTGGCACATCGAGGGCCAGGCCGCCCCGATCCACGCCCGCCCCGGCGACTTCGTGTTCGGGCCCAAGCACCTCTGGCACCATCTCGAGCCGGTCGGCACCGGGCCGAGCATTCGCATCGCCATCAACGCGCGCGGCGAGTTCCACCGTTACGACCGCCCCGGTTGCAAGCCTCTCTAGCGATTCGCCGCCGTCAGGCGGCGCCGGGCTGGCCCTGGGCGGAGGAGGGGGCCGGGGTGGCCGAGGCGGAGCCGGCGGAGCGTGCGCTGCCGCGCACGCCCGTGACCAGGCGCATGACGGTGGGGGCCAACCGGGGATCGAGGCTGTCGCGGATGCCGTCGCCCAGCAGATTGAACGCGAGCACGGTCACCGTGATGGCCAGGCCCGGGAAGAGCACGAGCCACCACTGCGGCACGAGACCGGTGATGGCGTCGGACAGCATGTTGCCCCAGGTGGGAGTCGGCGGCGGCACCCCGACGCCCAGGAATCCCAGCGCGGCCTCGATGACGATCGCCACCCCCAGGTGCGTGGTGGCCAGCACCAGATACGGCGCGACGCATTGGGGCAGGACGTGGCGCGCCATCACCCGCAGCGGCGAGGCCCCGGCCGCGCGGCCGGCCTCCACGAACGGCATCGCGCTCACGCTCAGCGCCACCGAGCGGATGACGCGGCCGCCGAAGGGCACGCGGGTGATCGCGATGGCCACGATGACCGCGGGCAGCCCGGTGCCGATGGCCATCGAGATCGCCATGGCCAGGATCAGGTCTGGGAACGACTGGAAGATCTCCATCACCCGCTGACTCATCAGGTCGAAGCGTCCGCCGATGTAACCGCACGCCACGCCCCACAGCGAGCCCACCGTGGTGCCGAGCAGGACCGCCGCGAAGGCCACGAAGAGCGAGGTGCGCGCCCCGTAGATCACGCGGCTCAGCGCATCGCGACCCACCTGGTCGGTGCCGAAGAAGGCCTCCACGCTAGGCGGCTTGTTCATGTGGCGGAAGTTGGCCTTGAGCGGGTCGCGCGGGGCGATCAGGGGAGCGGTCAGCGCCACCAGGACGATGAGCAGGGCGACGAAGCCGCCGGCGGCCGACAGCCAGTTCTGACGAAGGATCGTGTACATCGAGGGAAGGCTATTGGTAGCGGATGCGCGGATCCAGCCACGCGTACGAGAGGTCGACCAGCACGTTCACCGCCACGAAGATCAGCGCGTAGAACAGCACGAGGTTCTGCACCACGATGATGTCGCGCTCGCTGATGGCGGTCACGAGCGAGCGGCCGAGGCCGGGCACCCCGAAGGCCTGCTCCACCGCCACCGACCCGCCGAGGACGAAGCCCAGGAGGACGCCGGAGATCGTGACCACCGGCAGCAGCGCGTTGGGCAGGGCGTGGCGCAGCACCACCGCGCTCTCCACCGCGCCCTTGGCCCGCGCGGTGCGCACGTAGTCCTCGCGGATGACCTCGAGCAGGCAGGAGCGCGACATGCGCGCGATGTAGGCGCCCTGGGCGAGCCCGAGCACCACCGCGGGCCCGATGACGAGCTGCAGGTTCTGCCATGGGTTCTCCCAGACGTGCACGACCAGGAGCGGCGCCTTGTACCCGAACCAGAACAGGAGCGCCAGCACCACCAGCATGCTCAGCCAGAATCCCGGAATCGCGATGAAGAGAATGGACAGCAGGCGCGCCACCGCGTCGGCCCAGCCGTTGGGG
The DNA here is from genome assembly GCA_035315345.1 of Candidatus Methylomirabilota bacterium. Taxonomy (NCBI): domain Bacteria; phylum Methylomirabilota (SeqCode); species Candidatus Methylomirabilota bacterium. The sequence continues at coordinate 38,224 of DATFYA010000060.1, read as the reverse complement.
CGGATCGCGCTCAGGACGCCGACCGGCAGCCCGATGATCCAGGAGATGACCAGGGACAGGAACGCGATCTCGGCCGACAGGGGCCCGCGGTGCAGGATCAGGTCGCGGACGGTGTCGCCCCGGAAGAACGACTTGCCGAGCTGGCCGGTGGCGATGTCACGCATCCACCGCACGTACTGGACCGGCAGCGAGTCGGAGAGCCCGAGGTCGCGCATGATCACCGCGCGATCCGCCGGCGTCATCTTGGAGTGGCCTTCCACCCCGAGCAGCGCCACCAGCGGATCGCCCGGCAGGATGCGCAGCACCACGAACACGATGATCGAGACGCCGATCACGGTGCCGAGGGCGAAGAGCGCCCGGCGAAGCAGGTACTTCTGCACGTGAGCGAGCCGCTGCTAGGACTGGGCCATCCAGACCGTGTCCCAGCGGGTGACGTCGTAGATGCCGAAGAACTTCGTCGCGTTCTGCCCCCGCACCCGGTTGTAGAACGCGTCGTAGATCTGCTCCCAGGCCACCGGCACCAGCGGCGGATCGTTCTCGAGGATCTCCTCCGCCCTGGGGATCATCGCCTTGCGCTTGTTCTCGTCCACCTCGCGCTCGAGGTTGTGGGCGAGGGAATGAAACTCCTCGTTGGTCCAGCCCGAGTAGTTCTGGGGACCGCCCTTGCCGTACCAGGCGGTGAAGTAGTCGGAGGGATCCATCAGCGACGAGACGATGGCGCTGATGGCCAGGTCGAAGTTGCCGGAACCGGCCTCCTCGAACCACTGCGAAGTCTGCACGACCCGCAGATTCGACTCCACGTTGAGCGTGTCCTTCAGCATGGCCTGGATGGCCACCGCCCACAGCTTGAAGCTGGCGAGGTCGCGCACCACGAAGTCGAGGTTCTTGAGTCCGTTCGGATAGCCGGCGGCCGCCATCAGCTTCTTGGCTTCCTGGATGGCCGCCTTGGGATCCTTCTGGTAGCCCAGGCGCTTCTCCAGCTGGGCCTTCGGCGTCGACCACTCGTGGAACGGATACACGAAACCGCCCACCTGCATGGGCGCGGTGTCCTTCACCACATCGACCATCACGTGCCGGTCGGTGGCCAGGTGCAGCGCGCGGCGCACGCGAGGGTCCGCGAAGGGCTTGCGCTTCATGTTGAAGAAGTAGGCCTGGATGACCGACTGGTTCATCGCGGTCGCGGTCACACCGGGCATCTCCTTGGCCTTGCGCCAGGAGATCGGATCCATGATCCGCGCGTAGTCCACCTTGCCCGACAGGAACGCCGAGCCGAGCTCGGGCGAGAACGCGGGGAGATTGTAGATCTCGAGCCGGTCGACGTACGGCAGGTTCTTGTTCCAGTAGTTGGGGTTCTTCTCCTGGATCCAGACTTCCTTGTCCTTTCGCGACACGTGCCGGAAGGGACCGGTGCCCGGATAATTCATCACCTGGCGCAGGTTGCCCCCGTTGTCGTCGAGCGTCTTCTTCCGCACGATGACGTTCCAGCCGCTCGCGAAGGCGCCGAGCATGTAGGCGCGGGGCCGCGGCTCGGTCAGCCGGAACTCGATCTTGTAGGGGTCGACGACCACGATGTCGCCCACCGCGGTGAAGAGCGAGGAGCGCGGAATGACCACGCCCTTGGGGGGCCGCACGATACGCTCGTAGGTGGCGCGGATGTCCTCCGCGGTCATCTCGGCGCCGTCGTGGAACTTCACGCCTTTTCTCAAGTAAAAGGTGTATCGCTTGCCGTCGGGGGAGACCTCCCACTTGTGGGCCAGGTCCGGGATGATGGTGTTGCCGTCCCGCGGATCGCGACGGATCAGCAGGTCGTACATCGGGGCCTGCCCGCCGAGATTCGAGATCGTGCCGGACTGGTGGACGTCGAAGTGGGCGGGCGCGTTCAGGATGCCGAAGCGCAGCGTCCCGCCCGGCTTGGCGGCAGGATCGGCGGCTTTCAGCATGAACTCCTGCGCGTCGGCCCGCCGCAGGAACGCCGGGGCGACGCCGGCCGCGGCGCCGGCCACGCCGAGTGTCTGGAGGAACGAGCGGCGGCTCACCGGGGACTTGCGAGCCTTGTGGGGTACCGGATCGGCCATGGCGTTCCCCTCCTTTGGGGTCTCCGCACCTGCGGGTCGCCGCCACGCGGCCGAGCACGTCGTCGTGTCCGCGCCGAGGGCGTTGGGTTCACGGAACATACACGAGGGGGCCGGCCCCTGGCAAGGAGGCATTCTGCTAGACTCGACGCAACGCACGGTCGATCGGAGGATCCCCCGCATGGAATTCGGCATCCTGTTCACGTCGCACCCCAATCACGCCACCGAGCCCTACCCGCACCGCGCCGTTCACGCGCGGGTCACCGCCGAGATCCAGGCCGCAGATCGCCTGGGCTACGACACCGCGTGGGTGGCCGAGCACCACTTCTCGAACCAGTACGGCATCATGCCGGACGTGTTCACCTACATGGGTTACCTGGCGGCTCAGACGTCGCGCATCCGCCTGGGCACCGCGGTGGTGACGGTGCCGCTCTACGACCCGATCCGGGTGGTCGAGAACATGGCCTTCGTGGACATCCTCTCGGGCGGGCGCGTCGTGCTGGGGCTCGGCTCCGGCTATCGCCCCTATGAGTTCGAGGGCTTCGGGCGCGACTTCGACGCGCGGCGGGACGTCCAGGAGGAGGCGATCGATCTCATCCTCGAGCTGCTGCACAAGCGCCGGGTGCGTCACTCCGGCCGGCACTTCCGATCGGTCATCGACGGCGACTACGAGATCTTCCCGGTGAGCGAGCAGCAGCCGCACCCGCCGCTGTTCATGGCCGGCGCCACCGATCGCTCGCTGACCTACGCGGCCCGCCACGGATTCGGGCTGATGCTCTCGACGCTGCCGTCGGCCGACACGCTGGCGAAGCAGATCGCTCTCTACCGGAGCCATCTCACGGAGGCGCCGGCGCCGCTCGGCCAGAACCCGGCCGCGGGCAAGGTGGACATCGCGCGCTGGGTCTACGTGGCCGACACCGACGCGGCGGCCCGGCACGACACCGAGCAGGGCATCGTCCGCCACATCGGCCACTTCATGGGCGCGGGCACCGCCGGCTATCTCGGCAACGTGTCCGAGAAGAATCGCGTCGAGGGACTCAACTACGACGACCTCGCCGCCTCCACCCTGCTCCACGGCTCGCCCGCGACGGTCATCGCCAAGCTCCGCGAGCTGCGCCACAAGACCGGGCTCACCTCGCTGCTGCTCCACTACCCGCCCTACTACGGCCACGACAAGGCGATGGCCAGCCTGCGCCTCTTCGCGGAGAAGGTGATGCCCGAGTTCCGGCCGCCGGCTAGCCGGTCGGCCGTGGCCTGAGCGCCGGGCGCCGCCGCAGCCGCCGGCCGTCGATCGCGAGCAGGCCCGCCCCGATCAGCGCCATGCCGGCGAGTGCGGTCGTCGTGACGGGCTCGTCGAGCACGAGCGAGCCCAGCAGCAGCGCGGTGACCGGAATCAGCAGGGTCACCAGCATGACGTTGGTGGCGCCCGCCGAGGAGAGCAGCCGGAAGTAGAGCCAGAAGCCGAGCGCGGTGGTCAGCAGCGCCAGCGCGAGCAGCGCGCCCCACACCGGCAGGCTGGGCCGAGCCGTCCACGGCCGATCGAGCACGAGCGCGATCGGCAGCGCCATCAACGCCGCGGTGGTCAGCATGCCCGCCACCGGCACCACTGCGGGCATCGCGCGGAAGCGCCGGCCGTACGTCCCCGCCAGCGCGTAGGAGACCGCCGCGCCCACGATGGCCAGCTCGCTCCAGGTGTGCACGCCCATCTGCTGGAGCGCGCCCGGCCCGATCAGCACCGCCACGCCGCCGAGCCCGAGCAGCACGCCAACCACGCGATGGGCGGTGAGGCGCTCCTGCCCGAGGGCATGCGCCACCAGCGCGGTGAAGAGCGGCGTGGCCGCGTTCAGGATCGACGCCAGCCCGCTCGTGATGTGCACCTGACCCCACGCGATCAGGCTGAACGGGAGGAAGCTGTTCAGCAGGCCGAGCAGCGCGAAGCCGGCCCACACTCGGAGCGACCGCGGCATGCGCTGTCCGGTGAGCCGCACCACCGCCAGCATCGCGGCGGCGGCCACGCCGAAGCGCACCAGCACCACCGTGAACGGCGGCAACTCGCCGAGCGCCACCTTGCTGAAGAAGAAGGCGCCGCCCCACAGCATCGCGAGCAGCCCCAGCAGCGCCCACTGTCTCCGGGTCATCTCGCAGGGGTATACGCGGCGGGGTGGGGAAATGGGTGGAGCACCACTCCTCCCCCTGCCCTCTCCCCTGAGGGGAGAGGGAGAGCGCTCTAGAGCTGGAGGAAGCGCTGCTGGATGGTGGGGTCCTGGCGGAGGGCATCGGGCGTGCCCTCGAACTGGATGCGGCCTTGATCCATCACGTAGAGGCGATGCGACAGGGCCATCGCCACCTCGAGGGTCTGCTCGACCAGCAGGATGGTGGTGCCGCGCCGATTGATCTCGCGCAGGATGCCGGTGAGGCTCTGCACCAGCAAGGGGGCGAGCCCCTCGGTCGGCTCGTCGACCAGCATGATCTTCGGCCGGGCCACCAGCCCGCGCGCGATGGCCAGCATCTGCTGCTCACCGCCCGAGAGGAAGCGGCCCTTCTGCGCGATGCGCTCGCGCAGCCGCGGAAAGTACTCGAGCGCCTCCTCGAGCCGCTGCTCGGCCCCGGCGCCGTCCGCGGCCATCATGCCCAGCCGCAGGTTCTCGAGCACGGTCAGGTTCGGCAGCACGCGGCGCTCCTCGGGCACCCAGCCGACGCCGCGCCGGACGATCTCGTGCGTCTCGAGCCCCGTGATGTCCGCGCCGCCCAGCTTCACCGCCCCGCGGCGGGCCCGCGCGATCCCCATGATCGACAGCAGCGTGGTGGTCTTGCCCGCGCCGTTGCGACCGATCATGGTCACCACCTCGCCCTCGCGCACCGCGATCGACACGCCCTGGAGGATGTGGGCCTCGCCGTAGTAGGTGTGGAGGTCCTCGAGGCTCAGGAGGCTCATCGCCCGGCTCCGAGGTAGGTCTCCTGCACCAGCGCGTTGTTGCGGATCTCGTCGGGGCTGCCGTCGGCCAGCACCTGGCCCTGGTGCAGGACGGTCACCCGGTCCGAGACGCCCATGACCAGCTTCATCTTGTGCTCCACCAGCACCACGGTGCGCGCGCGCGCCAGCTCGCGGATCAACACCATGGTCTCGTCGGTCTCCTCCGGGCTCATGCCCGCCGTGGGCTCGTCCAGCAGGAGCAGGACCGGCTCGGAGGCCAAGGTGATGCCGATCTCGAGGTGCCGCTTCTCGCCGTGCGAGAGGTGCGCGGCCAGACGCTCGGTCCGGCGGGCGAGACCGACCGTCTCGAGGATCTCGACCGCCCGCTCGCGACATCCCGCGATCCGATCGGCGCGCGACCAGAAGTTGAACGAGCGCGCGTAGCCCTGCACCGCCACCCGCACGTTCTCGAGCACCGTGAGATGGGGGAAGATGTTGGTGATCTGGTACGACTTGGCGATGCCGAGGCGGCACACTCGATGCTGCGGCAGCCCGGTGATGTCGGCGTCCCGGAACTTCACGCGGCCCGACGACGGCGCCATCTCCCCCGAGATCAGGCGGAACAGCGTGGTCTTGCCCGCCCCGTTGGGGCCGATGATCGAGCGCAATTCGCCGCGTCGAATGACCAGCGAGACGCCGTTGACCGCGACCAGGCTCCCGAACGAGCGGGTCAGCCGCTCGGTCTCGAGCAGCACGCCGTCGGCGCCGGTCATACCGTGGCGAAGAAGCGCGCGGGCGCCCCCTCGGTGCCGGCGATCTTGTAGAAGGGCGCCGCGAACTCCACCCGGCGTCGCGGCAGGGCCGCGAGGTTGGTCAGGCCCTCCATGATGACCACGCCCGCGCCGAGGATGACCCGGTGCATCGCGAAGTCCTCGGAGCTGAAGTCGGGCAGGCGCGCGCAGTACTCCTCGAAGAAGTCGAAGCCGATGTTCTTGGGCCCGCGATCCACCAGCCACTGGGCCACCGCGGGCGGGAAGTAGGGCGACCGGGTGAAGTAGTCCGGCCACGTCCCGTACATGCTGTCGGTCCACCCGGTGTGGAGCAGCACGATGTCGCCGCGCTTGACGTCGCCGGCCCCGCCCTTCTTCAGGTCCTCGATCGTGATCTCGTGATTGGCCCCGACCCACGAGAGGTCGACCACGAGGGCGTCGCCCATGACCTGGTCGAGCGTGATCTCGGCGGTGGTGATCCCGTCGCGGAATACGTGCAGCGGGGAGTCGATGTGGGCACCGGTGTGCAGGCTCTGGTTCACGCTGGACACCTGCCAGAAGCCGGGCCCGCGGCGGTGCGGCGTCACCTCGAGGCGCATGTTGGTCGAGGGCGGGCTGAGGGTGTGCTCGTCCACCGTCACGGAGAGGTCGATGAATCGGCTCATGGAGGCCCTATCTCGAGAAGTTCGCGATGGCCCGGGCGGAGCCGGTCGGCTCGACGATGTGCAGCCCGGTGTCGGCGCGGTCGACCAGATAGACGTAGCCCCGGTCGTCCACTTCCACGTTGTTGGTCTGGATGGCGACCTTGCACCGCGGCGTCCCCGACACCTCGACGCAGCGCTTGTCGGTTCGGGCCGTGGTGTCGGGGATGAAGAAACCGGCCTCGACCGGGTGGAACGGGTCGCGGATGTCCACCGCGCGCACCCCCGCGTTGAAGTAGGCGATGAACACGAGCCGCCCGTGGTAGATCGGCGTGAACGATTCGTTGCTCGAGTGCGGCCCGAACCGGCCGCCGCGCCGGCAGAAGTCGCCGGCGGGATCGGGCACCTCGAAGGTGGCCACCGAGTAGGGTGTCCGCTCGGTGGTGACGTCGACCATGAACGAGAGCTGACGGATCTCCTGGCACTCGTTGCGCAGCGACTCGGAGACCAGCACCACGAAGTCGCGGGTGCGGCCCGGCACGCTCGCGCTCCAGCCCGGCACCGTGATGCCCGGCACCGGGAAGCTCGTGTGCCCGCCCCACGCGGGCGCCATGTCGAGCCGGCCGATCTGCGGATAGCGGAGATTGTCCGGGGTGGGGGCGAGCCGATCCGCGGCCCGCGGATCCCCGGCGAGCAGCTTGTCGCGGTCCACGATCTGCAGCACGCCCTTGGCCCCGGTGCCGTAGGCGAAGTAGACCCGGTTCCGGAACGCAATGGGCCCGTGCACGCCCTCCGGCGCGACGCCGGTCGAGCCCGGCTCCTGGCCGACCAGCCCGAAGTCGCGGATGAAGCGCGGCCGCGTCGGATCGCTCAAATCGTAGATCTTGGTCATGCGGGTGGTCCGCCACCCGCCGGGCGCGCCGTCGGAGACGAGATAGGCGATGCCGCTGTCGCACTCCCACCCGTTCTTGTGCGTGCTCCGGAGGCCGTCCAGCACCGTGGTGACCCGCGACGGCTTCGCGGGATCGGTCACGTCCCAGATCTCGTGGGCGAGATTGCCGAGCGTGCGCAGGAGATAGGTCTTCTCGCGCGCCCCGCGCGGCAGGGTCTTGCCGTCGCACACGCGCACCATCGCGGCCCCGCCCGCCTCCGCCTCGCCCGCAGCACCCGGAATGTGATGGAGATACCGTGGCCGCTTGGGATCGGTCACGTCCACGATCGACGTGCCGTTGTCCTCGACCTGGCCGGTGAGCGGGTTCGGGCGCTTGCCCCCGTGGTGGCCGACGTAAGCGATGAAGCGCCCGTTCTGCGCATGGATCACCGGCTGGTAGGCGGAGCGCGCCTGGAGGTCGTCCATGCCGACCAGGCGCATGTTGCGCTGCTCCTCGGCGCCCGCGGGCAGCGCCACGAGCCACGCCATCGCCAGGAGAGCGGCCAGGTGCGCGATCGGGCGCCCGGCGCTCATGGCGCGGTCACCGTCGGCATCGACGTCGCTTCCGTGATGGCGGATGGTGGCATGCGAGGGCCCAAGCCTAGCCGGCCGCCCGCGGGGCGGTCAACCGCCAATCCCGGCGCCCACTTCCGACCGAGGGAGCCGGCCGACTCGGCGAGGTTTACAATCCGAGCCATGGCCACCGGTCTCAACCCGGCGCCCGTCCTGCGCGTGATCAACAGCGTGGGCAACATGCTCGGCGCGAGCATCGCATTCTTCTATTTCCGGGTGATCGACCCCGGCTACTCCGCCAGGATGCGGCTCGGCTGGATCGAGATCGCCTACTCGGCCCTGATCGTCGCCGCGCTGATCGGGATCGGGCAATGGTACAGCGCACGCTGGCTCGCGCCCATCGTTCGCGCCGGGCTCGAGCCCGACACCGTCGACGAGGCAGACCTCGCGGTAGCCCGGCGGCGCGCGCTCCTGTTTCCCTACTTCCTGGCCGCGGTCTCCGCCGCGGGCTGGACGATGGCGGGGCTGATCTTCGGCGTCGCGCTGCCGATCGGCATGGGCCACTTCTCGCTCCCCGAGTCCCTGCGCAACATCTTCGGCGTGACCGTCATCTCCGGCAGCGTCACCTGCGCCTTCATCTTCTTCGCGAGCGAGTACGCGTGGCGCCGCCGCCTGCCCCACCTTTTTCCCGCCGGCGATCTGCGCGCCGTGCCGGGCATCCCGCGCCTGGTGGTCCGGGCGCGGCTGCTCGCGATCTTCCTGCTCACCAGCGTGGTGCCGCTCACCGTGCTCGGCATCCTGGCCTACACCCGCGCCCTCGAGCTGGTGGGCGCCGACCCCGCCGCGGCCGCCGCGATCGTCTCCGGCCTGCGGCTCGCCATCGGCTTCATCCTCGCGGTCGGCGTGATCGCGGCGGTGGGTCTTGCGCTCTTCGCGGCCAACAGCGTGGCCGCGCCACTCAAGCAGGTCGAGAACGCGATGGCGGAAGTCGAGCGCGGCCGGCTCGACGGCCGGGCCCCGGTGGTGAGCACCGACGAGATCGGGGCGGTGGCGGAGGGCTTCAACCGCATGTTGCAGGGCCTGCGCGATCGCGAGCGGGTCAAGGAGACCTTCGGCAAGTACGTGACGCCCGAGATCCGCGACGAGATCCTCTCCGGGCGGATCAGCGGCGAGGGCGAGCTGAAGGAGGTGACGGTGCTCTTCGCGGACATCCGCGACTTCACCCCGTGGGTGGAGGCCACCGCGCCCCGCGACGTGGTGCAGGATCTCAACGAGTACTTCACCGAGATGGGCGAGGCCATCGGTCGCCACCACGGGCTGGTGCTCCAGTTCATCGGCGACGAGATCGAGGCCGTCTTCGGCGCGCCCATTGCCTCCCCGGAGCACGCCACCCACGCGGTGCGCGCCGCGCTGGACATGCGCCGGCGCCTGCGCGCCTGGAACGTGCGGCGAGAGGCGGCGGGCAAGCCCGTCCTGCGCCACGGCATCGGCATCCACACCGGGACGGTGCTGGCCGGCAACATCGGCGGCGGGGAGCGGCTCTCCTATGCGCTGGTGGGCGATCCGGTGAACCTCGCCTCGCGCATCCAGGGGCTCACCAAGAATTTCGAGGTGGACATCCTGATCAGCGAGGCCACCCGCAAGTCCATCGATGCCACGCTCACGGTGGAGGAGCTCTCCGCGGTGCGGGTGAAGGGTCGCGCCGAGGAAGTGAACGTCTACAAGGTCGTGTGAGGCCGCCCCACCGACCTGGGGTCAGGTCTTGCATTACGACATTTCAGCGGGCGCTGAGTCGTCAACCGGCGGAAAAATGTCGTATTGCAAGACCTGACCCCCTCAGCGGAAACGACTCCTGGTACCACATCTCGGCGTCCCTGGCCTCGGCGAGGGCCTGCGCATCGGTCGGCGCCACGTAGATCTGGCGCGACACGCCCCAGCGGTCGAGCAGTGCGACCGCGGAGGCCAGGGTGGTCGGGTCCACCGAGAGCCCGTAGTCGATGAAGTGGTGCTCGGTGAGCCACACCTCGTCGAAGCCGAGCTGCTCCGACCACACCATCTGCTGAAGCTCGCCCTGGATGATGTCGGCGTGGCGGTGGCCGGGCGGGCCTGCAGGAAAAAGTAGGTGCCGAAGCGCATCACGTGACTCCGAGGTAGCGTGTCTTCACGTCGTCGTTGCGCATGAGCTCGGCGGGCGTCCCGGTATGGACGATCTGCCCGCGGCTCAGCACGTGGATCCGGTCGGCCACCGACAGGGCCAGCCCGAGGTTCTGCTCCACCAGCAGGATCGACAGCCCGCCGCGCTTCAGCTCCGCGAGCACCCGGCCCACCTCGCGCACCAGCAGGGGCGCGAGCCCCTCGGTCGGCTCGTCCAGCAGCAGCAGGTCGGGATTCGACATCAGGGCCCGGCCGATCGCCAGCATCTGCTGCTCGCCGCCGGAGAGCTTGTTCGCGCGGTTGCCCGCGCGCTCACGCAGGCGCGGAAACAGAGCGTACACCTGCTCGAGGCTCCAGCGGCCGGTGCCGTGGCGGGCCACGTCCAGGTTCTCGCGCACGCTCAGCGAGGGGAAGACCCGGCGGCCCTGCGGCACCAGCGCCACGCCGAGGCTCACCATGCGGTAGGGCGGCAGCGCGGTCAGCTCGGTGTCCTTGTAGCGCACCCGGCCGTCGCGCGGCGGGGTGAACCCCACGATGGACCGGACGAGCGTGGTCTTGCCCATGCCGTTGCGGCCCAGGATCGCCAGCACCTCGCCGGGGTCCACCCGCAGCGACACGCCGTGGAGCACGTGGCTCTCGCCGTAGTAGGTGTGGAGGCCGTCCACCTCAAGCGCCAAGGTAGATCTCCTTCACCTGCGGGTCGGCCTTCACGCGCTCGCGCGGGCCATCGGCGATGACGCGCCCGTAGTGGAGCACCGTCACCATCTCGGACAGCTCCAGCGCGATGTCCATGTCGTGCTCGATCATCAGCACCGTGATCGACGGATCGAGCCCGCGCAGCAGCCCGGCCATCAGGCGCGACTCCGCCGGCGAGAGCCCGGCGGTCGGCTCGTCCAGCAGCAGCACGCGGGGCCGGCCGGCCAGGGCCAGGGCGATCTCGAGCTGCCGCTGCTCGCCGTGCGAGAGGTTGCGCACGACCGCGTCGCCCAGGCTCTCGAGCGCGAGCGAGGCCAGCGTCATCCGGGCGCGCTCCTGGAGCGCCACGTAGTGTGACACCGGGCGCAGCATCGCGAACCGCGTGCGGCGGTGGGCCTGCGCCGCGAGCAGGCAGTTCTCGAGCACGGTGAGGTCGGGGAACAGGTTGGTGATCTGGAACGTGCGGGAGAGACCGAGCGCGGCGCGGCGATGCGCGGGGGCGGAGGTCACGTCGCGCCCGAACAACGAGATGCGGCCGGTGGTGAGCGGCAGCGCCCCCGAGATCAGGTTGAACAGCGTGGTCTTCCCGGCCCCGTTGGGCCCGATGAGCGCGCGCCGCTCCCCCGGGCGCACCGCGAGCGTCACCGAGTCCACCGCCTGCAGGCCGCCGAACGAGCGGCAGACCGCGTCCAGACGCAGGGCCGCGTGGGCCGTCTCGGCGGCGAGCATCAGCGGCGCCGGCCTCGCAGCGCGCCGACGATGCCGTTCGGGGCGTAGAGGATGACCCCGATGTAGACCGCGCCCAGGATCAGCAGCCACCGCTTGGTGTACACGCTCACGAAGTTCTTCAGGAACACGATGAGCCCCGCGCCGAGGGCGGGGCCGATCAGGGTGCCGGAGCCGCCGAGCGCGACCATCAACAGGGTCTCGACCGAGGTCACGAGCTGCACGTCGTTCGGGCTGACGAAGCCGTTGTAGTACGCCCAGAGCGTGCCGCCGAAGCCCGCGAAGACGCCCGAGAGGACGAACGCGACGTACTTGTGCAGCCACACGTTGTAGCCCAGCGCGAGCATGCGGCTCTCGCTGCCCCGGATCCCGCGCAGGCCGAGGCCGAACGGCGACACCACCAGCAGGCCCATCAGCGCCCACGCCAGCGCCGCGGCGACCAGGCAGAAGTAGAAGAACGGCAGCGGCCCGCTCAGCTCGAGCGGCCCGAGCGCCGGCCGCGGCACGCCCGCGATGCCGTTGTCGCCCTTGGTGAGCGAGACCCACCGGAACGCGAGGCCCCAGATCACCATGCCGAGCGCCAGCGTGATCATCAGGAAGTAGGTGCCGGTGGCGCGGATGGCGAGCAGGCCGAAGATCGCCGCGGTGAGCGCGGCGAGCAGCACGCCCACCACCAGGCAGGAGAGCAGCCCGGCCTGCTTCTCGGTGGCCATGATCGCCACCGCGTAGGCCCCGACCCCGAAGTACGCGGCGTGACCGAGCGACGTGAGCCCGGTGTAGCCCAGCAGCACGTCGAGGCTCATGGCCAGGATGCCCACGATGAGCGCCTGGGTCAGCAGGGTGAGCGGATACGCGGGCAGGAGCGGGGCGATCGCGGCCAGGACCGCGACCGCGACGACGGCCAGCAGGGCGCGGCGGGCGATCACGAGCGGCCGAAGAGGCCGGTGGGCCGCAGGGCCAGGATCACCGCCATCGGCGCGAACAGCGTGAAGTACGACAGCTCGGGGAAGAGCGCCTTGCCGAAGTTGTCGAGCAGGCCGACGAGCAGGCTGCCCGCGACCGCGCCGGGCAGGCTGCCGAGGCCGCCCACGATCACCACCACGAAGGCGTAGGGCAGCACCTCGAAGTCCGCGCCCGGGTAGACCCCGAGGAAGCCGCCGCCGATCACGCCGCCCAGCGCGGCCAGCGCGGCGCCCAGGGCAAAGACGGCCGTTGACACCCGCGGCACGTTGATGCCCACGCCCTGCGCCATCTCCGCGTCGTCCACCGCGGCGCGGATCATCGCGCCGGCGCGCGTGCGGTCGAGCGCCAGCCACATGGAGAGGCCCACCACGATCGCCACCGCCACGATGAAGATCCGGTAGATCGGAAACACCGCGCCGCCGAGGCGCACGGTCCCCGTCAGCACCGCGGGGATCGGCACCGTGTAGGGATCGCCGCCCCAGATCAGCAGCGCGAGGTCCTGGAAGATCAGGGCGAAGCCGATGGTGAGCAGGACCTGGCCCAGGACCTCGTTGCGCAGCCGGCGCAGGAAGAGCCGCTCCATGCCGATACCGATCAATCCGACCGCCACCGCGCCGGCCAGGCAGGCCAGCGTGAACGATTGCGTGCGCAACGCGACGGTCAGCCCCACGTAGCCACCCAGCATGAAGTAGGAGCCGTGGGCCAGGTTGACGATCCGCATGACGCCAAAGATCAACGACAGGCCGCTGGCGAGCAGGAAGAGGAGCGCGCCGTAGGAGATGCCGTTGAAGGACTGCGCGATCCAGAACTCGGTGCTCACGCGCCGAGCCCGACCCTCAGCGCAGGCGTAGCAGCCGCGCGGCGTTGTCGCGGATGACCTTGGCCTGATCGGCCCGCGACAGCTTGACGCTCCGGTCGCGGATGATGTCGAGCGGCTTCTCGTAGCCCATGTCGAAGCAGAAGTCGGTGCCGAGCATCACCCGGTCCGCCCCGACGGTGTCGATCAGGTAGCGCAGGGCGCCCGGATCGTGGCTGATCGTGTCGTAGGTGAAGCGCCGCAGGTAGGCGCGCACCGGCTTGCGGGCCGCCCGGTTCGCCTCCGGGCGCACCTTCTGGCCGCGCTGCAGCCGGCCCCACACCAGGGGCACGGTGCCGCCGGCATGCGGCAGGATCACCTGCAGCTTCGGCAGCCGGTCCAGCACGCCGCCGAAGATGAGGTGGGCCGCCGCGATGCCGGTGTCGTAGGGGTTGCCCAGCAGGTTGGTGAGGTAGTAGGCCCGGAGCCGCTCCGCGCCGTTGACGTTGAACGGGTGCAGCCCGATCGGCAGCCCGAGCGCCTGACAGCGCTCGAAGACCGGGAAGAGCGCGGGATCCGAGAGGTTGCGGCCGTTGACGTTGGTGCCCATGTAGACCGCGCGCACGCCGGGCAGCGTCGCGGCCCGCTCCAGCTCGGCCAGGGCCTGCGCGGTGTCCTGCATCGGCAGGGTGGCGCAGACCACGAAGCGGTCGGGATGGGCCACGTGCGCGGCGCTGGCCCCGTCGTTCCACTCGCGGGCGAGGCGGGCGCCGAACTCGCCCTGTCCCCAGTACACCATCGGGGCGGTGAGCGACAGGGCCTGGACCGCCACGCCCTGCCGGTTCATCGAGGCCACCCGCTTGCCCAGATCGTAGTAGCGCGCCTCGAGCGGCGCGGTGCTGCTCCCCTTCACCACGATCGCGGGGCCGCGCGGGTCCGAGCGATCGATCTGGCCGCCCGAAGACGCGCCGGCCTCCTCGATCGCGCGGAAGAAGCGCTCGGGGAAGAAATGCGCGTGGATGTCGATGCCCTCGGGTGCCGGCACGGCGGGGATTCTACTACGGCTAGTCGCCGCTCCGGTACTGGCTCGGTGGGACCAGGCGAAACTTGGTGGGATCGGCGCGCACCACCGCGTGGGCGTAGTCGCGATCGAAGCTGCCGCGGGCCCCGGAGGGGGTGTGCTCGAGCACCTCGAGGCCACGCAGATAGTAGCTGAACCCCCGGCTGGCGCGATCGAACGCCTCGCGCTGGCCGCGCGCGGCGCTCCTCAGGATCTCGCCGGTCTGGCGCATCGTGGTCGCCGCGTCCTGCATCCGGTCGCGCAGCATCTGCTGATTGAGCGACCACGAGCGCCACACGGCGGCCGAGCGGGCGTTGCCGCTGAAGGTCCCGGCGAGCGTGCGCCCGCCTGCGGTGCCATTGACCAAGGTGAAGCCGGAGGGCGGCGCGCGATCCGGCAAGGGCGCCGCGCTCGCGAGGGCAGGCGGCCAGCCGAAGCCGGCGGCGAGCAAGCGCAGGACGAGGCGGCGCGGCAGCAGGGCGGTCACGGGCGCGCGCCATCCTAGGCCGGGTCAGGGACCGAGTCAATCGGCGCCGCGCGGCCCGAATTGGCGGCGGGCTTCGTGCCCGCGGCCGCGGCGCGATCGGGCGTCCTGCCCGGTCGCGTCTCGGTCCGATTCAGGTCGTCGGCGACGTTACGCGGCTGACTCCCCTGGCGTGTCCCTTGCTCCTTGATCCGACGGCCGGCCGGGTGGCCGGGTGGATGCAAAACGCCGGGAGAACGGCAGGAGGCGGTCATGGTGTGGCGCACAGGGGTCGCAGCGGGACTGGTGGCGCTGAGCGTGATGGCAGCGCCGACGACGGCGTCGGCGCAGGGCGAGGTGACGGCGACGCTCAGCGTGCTGTCCGAGCCGGTCGATCGGATCCCGGCGGGCGCCGGGGCCCCCGAGCCCGGCTTCAACGGCATGAACCTCGTCGAGGGCGACCGCATCCGCGCCGGCGTGGGCGGCATCGCGCTCGTCACGTTCCTCGACGGCTCGACCGTCACCGTGCTGTCGAGCACCGACATCACCGTGAAGCAGATCGGCACGCCGGCCCGGACCGGCATCCGCATCCTCATCCACGCCGGGCGCGTGTGGGCGCGCGTGGTGCAGGTGGCGGGCGCCCGCTCGAGCCTCACGCTCGAGTCCAACGAGTACGCGGCCACCGCGCACGACGGCCTGATCGGCGCCGCGAAGACCGCCGACGGCTTCGTGTGCTGGACCCGGCGGGGCACGCTCGCGATGGAGAACAGCGCCGGCCACGCCGAGGCGAGCCTGATCGCCGGGCAGTGGGGCTGGGCGCGCATGGGACTGCCCGTCAAGTCCGAGCCGTTCGTCCCGAGTGCGAGCCTGCTCGAGATCCGCGCCACCGGCCCCGTCGCGCCGCTGGTGGTGATGCCCGACGGCCGCGTGGCCGCAGGATTCCTCGCCGACGGCGTCGAGGTGAACCAGGTCTTCGGCTCGCTGACCCAGCGCGCGCCGGGCCAGCGCTGGCTGGTGGAGGTGCCGGCCGGCACCGCGGGCGACTACACGCTCGTGCTCACCGGCATCGGCGCGGGGTCCTTCACGGTCGACGTGACCGGACGCTATCTCGGATTCCGCACCGCGCGCCAGACGATCGCCGGCCACACGCAGGCGGGCGAGCGGGTGTTCACGCGGATCAGCCAGCGGGTGAAGGGCGAGGATCCCCGGACCGCGCGGGCGACCGACACGCGGATCGAGGGACTGCAGCCGTGGGAGGGCGAGGAGCCCGCGATCGTGGTGGCGTCGCGGACCGCGCCGCGCCGGCCCGAGCCGAAGTGAGCTAGCGGGCCTGCTCCTCGATCGAGTCGACGCGATCGCCGTAGAACGCCAGGTGGCCCTTGATCGGGGCCATCGCGTCGAACGGCGCCTCGTAGCTCCACACCGCGTTGTCCACGGTGCGCGACCCGCTCCGGATGCTCCAGTACGACGCATCGCCCTTGTAGGGACAGTGGGTGACGTGCGACGTGCGGAGCAGGCTCGCCATGTCCACGTCCTCGCGCGGGATGTACTGGACGTCCGGAGTCCCCGGCGCGCGCATGACCAGCGCGCGGGTGGTGTCGGCGATGATCGCACCGCCGGCGCGGACGATCACCCGGTTCGGGTTGGGCTCGATCGTGATGTGGGGCGCCGGGGTCGGCATGGGGTGTCCTTTCCGCTTCCCATCGTGCACTCGCCTCCGGAGCCGGTCAAGGCGCGGTCGCTCACCCCTGCATGAAGGCCGCGAGATCGGGCGTGGACACCCCGCGGGCGACGTAGTCGAAGGTGCCCTTGTCCTTGACCTCGCGGGCGGCGTCGATCAGCCCGCTCATCGCGCTCCGATAGAGCGAGGTCGCGAGGCTGATCCGCTTCACGCCGGCCGCGGTCAGCTCGGCCACCGTGAACGACTTGCCCGGGATGCCCACCATGAAGTTCACCGGCTTCGAGACCGCCGCGCAGACCGCGCGGACCGCGGCGAGATCGGGCAGGCCGGGCGCCATCAGGACGTCGGCCCCCGCCTGCTCGAAGGCCTGCAGCCGCTTGATCACGTCGCCCAGGTTCGGGTTGCCGCGCAGGAAGCTCTCGGTGCGCGCGGTCAGGGTGAAGGGAAACGGCAGGGCGCGGGCCGCCGCGACCGCCGCGGCCACCCGCTCGGTGGCCAGCCCGATATCGAACAGCGGCTTGTCCTTGTTGCCGGTGGCGTCCTCGATCGACCCGCCCACCAGGCCCACCGAGCCGGCCAGCCGGATCGTCTGCGCCGCCTCCGCGGGCGCGTCGGCGAAGCACTTCTCCAGATCGGCCGAGACGGGCAGGTCGGTCGCCTCCACGATGCCCCGGCAGTGCGCGAGCGCCTCCTCGCGCGAGACCTTGCCGTCGCGGCGGCCGAGGATGCCGGCCTGCGCGCCGCTCGAGGTGGCGAGGGCCGGGAAGCCGAGCGCGGCGAGGACGCGCGCCGAGCCCGCGTCCCACGGGTTGGGGATGACGAAGGCGCCCGGCGCCTCGTGCAGGGCGCGGAAGCGCGCCGCCTTCTCGTGCTGGCTGACGGTCATGGCTGATCTCCTCGTGGCGACGGACGGCGGTCCGTCCACGGCTGTGCGGTCTCGAGCTGTGCGGCGAGTCGGAACAGCGTGGCCTCGTCGCCATATTCTACCGAACTGCCACCGCCGCCGCCCGACTGTCGGCAATTCTGGACATTGTGGCGTCGCGCGCCCGCTCATAGGATGGCCGCGTGATCAAGACGGGCCGCATCGAGTTCTACGACCGCCCCACCGCGTGGGGCCTGATCATGGGCGACGACCAGGAGCTGTACGTCGTGCGCGGGCGCGACGGCCGCGGGATGATGCCGCGCGTGGGCGAGCGGGTCGCGTTCGAGCCGCAGACCGCGGCCGACGGCAAGCGCGCGGCGGAGGTGCGGCTGGTGAATCGAGGGCTCGCGTCGGTGGGACGCGAGCCGGCCTCGGCGGGCCTCAGGCTCCTCCGATGATCTCGGGGACCACCGCGAAGCCGCGGGTCCGGATCGCGTCGTCGACCTGGATCTGCCGGCGCCGCTCGGCGTGCCGGCGCTCGGAAGTCGTGACCTCGTCGCGCTCGCGGCGCTGGCCGTGGCGGCGGTCGAGGATCACCGTGACCGGCTCACCCGCGTACTCGCGCTTGAGATAGTCGTAGAGCTGGATGTTGTGGCGCGCCACCACGAACAGGTGCCCCAGATGCAGCAGCTCCTCGGCGGCCCGCGAGAGCCAGAAGCGCATGTCCATCTCGCGCAGCAGGCCGAGCGCGGTGGCCAGATGATCCTCGGCGCGGTCGCGGTCACCGGCCAGGCGGAGCAGCCGGCCCAGACCGAGCTGGGCGCGCGCCTGGAGCGGCCGCATCTCCAGCTCCTCGGCCAGCGCGAGCGCCCTGGCGAAGTAGCCTTCGGCCTCGCCCACCGCGGGGGGCTCGGCGAGGCCGGCCAGCTCGCCCAGCAGCCGCAGCGCCCACGCCTGGTGCCCGCGCTCCTTGTGGCGCAGGGCCAGGTCGAGCGCGCGCTGGGCCACCGTGCCCGCGCGGTCGAGCTGCCGCCCGGCGGCCAGGCCCTCGGCGAGCTGGACGGTCCAGAGCGCCAGGTAGGCGCGCACCCCGAGATCCTCGGTGAGCGAGACGCCGTCCTCCAGCAGGCGCAGGCCCTCGTCCACCCGTCCCAGCAGCACCAGCGTGAGCCCGAGGAGCGACGAGGGAATCGGCCGCCACACGTCGAGGCTCTTCTCGCGGCAGGCGTCCAGGCTCCGCTGCAGCGCGGGCAGCGCGCGCTCGAGCTGGCCGCGACGCAGCCACGCGAGCCCGGCCATGGTGCGGGCGATGGTCTGGGTGTAGGCGTGGCCGCTCGCTTCGCCGGCGCGCTGGGCGCGGTCCAGCGACATCGCGGCCGCGTCGAACTCGCCCAGCTCGGCCAGCGTGAAGGCGAGCCATCCGCTCGAGGTGACGTAGGAGACGCCGGCCTGACCGCCCGGGGCATCGCCCTGCACCAGCTCGAGCGCCTCCACGTTCTCGCGCAGGATCGCGTGGGCGCGGCGATAGAGCCCCTGGGCGTGGCAGGAGTACCCGAGGTAGCCGCGGGCCAGCGCCTGCAGGGAGGCGTCGCCCGCCGAGTCGCCGATGCGCAGGCAGCGCTCACCGTACTCGATGGCGAGATCGGGCTCGCCCTTCAGATAGTGATAGTTGATCAGGTACGTGTAGACCCGGGCCAGGCGCTGCTCGTCGCCCAGCTTCTCGGCCATCGCCTCCGCTTCCTGCGACAGCGTCAGCACCCGCTCGAGCTGGCCCATCTGAAGAAGAGGCGAGCGCAGGTCCAGGCGCAGATCGATGGCCTGCTCGGTGGCGACCCGGCCTTCGGGCAGCCGGGTGAGCGCGCTCATGGCCTGCTCGAAGAAGATCACCGCCTCCCGGTTGGCCGAGCGCATGGCCGCCTTGGTGCCGGCCTGGCGCAGGTAGGACACCGCCTTGGGCCACACCTCGCCGCGCACCGCGTGGTGGGCGAGCCGCTCGAAGTGCTCGGGCAGCCGATCGGCGTAGAGCTGCTCCATCGCTTGCACGACGCGGCCGTGCAGCGCGCGCCGGCGGTCCTGCAGCAGGCTCGAGTAGGCGACCTCGTGGGTGAGCGCGTGGCGGAAGGTGTACTCCACGCTCGGGAACAGGCTGATCTCGTACAGGAACTCGCCGGATTGCAGCTGGGCCAGGTTGCGGCGCACCGCCTCCTCCGGCATGTCGGCGATGGCCTGGAGCAGCGCCATCGGCACGTCCTTGCCGATCACCGCGGCGGCCTGCAGGAGGCGCTTGCCCTCGATGGGCTGCCGGTCGATGCGCGCGGCCAGCACCGCCTGCACGGTGGCCGGCACCTGGACCTTGTGGACCTCGCGGGTGAGCCGGTAGTGGCCGCGCGTGCCCGACAGCACCTTGGTCTCGGCCAGCGTGTGCACGCTCTCCTCGAGGAAGAACGGATTGCCCTCGGTGCGCTCGATCAGGAGCTGCTTGAGCGGGTCCAGGCCCGGATCGTCGCCCACCAGCGCGCTGAGCAATTCCTCGGCGCTCTGCGGCGGCAGCGGGTCGATGCGGAACTGGGTGTAGTAGCTCTTGCGCGCCCAGCCGTGCTGGTACTCGGGGCGGTAGCTCACCAGCACGAGCGCGCGGGCGAGCGGCAGGCTGTCCACCAGGCTGTCGAGAAAGGCCTGACTCTCCGAGTCGAGCCAGTGGAGGTTCTCGAACACCGCCAGCACCGGCTGCACCTGGCCTTCCCTCAGGATGAGCCGCTTCACCGCGTCGAGCATCCGCTGACGCCGCTGGGGCAGGTCCGGCGTCTGCCACTCCGCGTCGTCCACCGGCACGTCCAGCAGCTGCAGGAACGCGGGCAGCGTGGGCCGCAGGCTCTCGTCCAGGGTCAGGAGCTTGCCGGTGACCTTCTCGCGAACGCGACGGGGATCGTCGCGCTCTTCGAGCTGGAAGTACGACTGGAGCAGCTCCTTGACGGTGAGGTACGAGGTGTTCTTGCCGTAGGACGTGGCCTGGGCCCCCATCGTCAGCCAGCCGTGGGCGCGGTGGGAGTGGGTGAATTCCCAGAAGAGACGCGACTTGCCCACCCCGGGCTCGCCCGAGACGGCGACGATCTGCCCGTGGCCGGCCGCGGCCCGCGCCATCGCCTGGTGCAGGATGTCGATCTCGGCCTCGCGGCCCACGAAGGGGGTGAGCCCGCGCGCGACGCTGGCCTCGAGCCGCGAGTGGACCTGCTCGCTGCGCAGCAATTCGAAGACCTCGACCGGGTCGGGCATGCCCTTGACCGGCACCGGCCCGAGCGGCTTGACCTCGATGTAGCCCTCGGCCAGGCGGAGCGTGTCGCGCGAGATCAGCGTGCTGCCCGGCCGCGCGAGCTGCTCCATGCGGGCGGCCAGGTGCGTGGTCTGGCCGATCGCCGAGTAGTCCATGTGCAGGTCGCTGTCGATCGCGCGCACCACGACCTCGCCGGAATTGAGCCCGATGCGGATCTGCACGTCCACGCCGCGGCCACGACGCAGCTCCTCGGCGTACCATCCCACCGTCTGCTGCATGCGCAGGGCGGCGTGGCAGGCGCGGACCGCGTGGTCCTCGTGGGCGAGCGGGGCGCCGAAGAGGGCCATGATCCCGTCGCCCATCACCTGGTTCACGGTGCCCTCGTAGCGGTGCACCGCCTCCATCATCCGCTCGAGCACCGGATCCAGCAGCCGGCGGGCCTCCTCCGGGTCCTGATCGGCGAGCAGCTCCATCGAGCCCTTGAGATCGGCGAAGAGCACGGTGACCTGCTTGCGCTCGCCTTCCAGCGCCTGGCGCGAGGTGAGAATCTTCTCGGCGAGATGCTTGGGCGTGTAGCCCTGCGGGGAACCGGTCTGACGCTCGACCGGCTGCGTCGTGACCGGCGAGCCGCAGGAGCCGCAGAACTTCTTGTCGGGGGCCAGCTCGGCGCCGCAGCTCGGACAGACCGTCACCAGGCGGCCGCCGCAGTCCTCACAGAACCGGACGCCCTCTCGGTTCTGGGACTGACAGCGGGGACACTTCACCTCGGCCCTCCTCGGGCGGTCGCCGGACGAATAGTTGCGGCAGGGTAGCGTCTCCGGGTACTTGCGTCAAGGGGCCCTCGGCCGGCTCCCATGGCTCAGCGCGGCTCTTCCGGTCCCAGCCGATAGCGCCGCACCTCGGCCTGCACGTCGCGGACGAGGTCATCCTCGAGCTCGATCCGGACTTCGTGACGCTCGACCTCCCAGCGGCGCACCGTGGTGAGCCATCCGAGAATACGGCGCGCCTCCGGCACGAGCCGCCGCCCGCGGTAGATGAGCGTGGTCCGGGCCGAGTCCTGCAGCCGCTCCTGCCGCTCCACCTCCGCGCCGCACAGGCGCAGCACTTCCGCCTGGGTGGTGGTGCCGGGCTTGATGCGCGCGAGCACCTCGCGCGGGAGGATGACGCCCTGCTCGCGCCGGCGCCCGCCGGGTCGCCAGCCGCCGAGCTGCACCCGCGCGGCCGCCACCCCGATCGCGCGCGCGAGGCCGCGTCCCAGCAGCGGGCCCATCGCCTGCCCCAGGGCCAGCAGCACGAGCGGCGCGGCCACCAGCAGCGCGGTCTGGGTGCGCGAGAAGTAGCCGAACTGCACGGCCAGCTGCTGCGGGGTGAGCCCGTCCGAGCGGTCCAGGAAGAGCGAGACGATCTCGGTGGACTCGAGCGTCTCGCTCAGCCGTCGAATGGACGTCGGCGGATAGACCTCGTCGATCTTCAGGCGGTCGGACTGCGGGAACTGCACGACCAGCTCGGCGGGCGCGTCGGCCAGGTGCACCACGCGATCGCGATGGGCGAAGTACATCGGGAAGAGCGGGCGGTCCCGCACCTCGTGAAAGCCGATCGCGATCCGGTAGTGCACGCCGCGGACGAGCCGCTCCGCCCAGCCCACCTTCTGCGGCTTGACGAGCCCGGCGGTGTCCATCGTCAGCTCGATGAGCCAGCTGCGGTCGATGAGCCGCGGCGTCCACGGGATGCGGATGAAGGTGGCGGGCGGGCTCAGGCCGAGGGCGCCGGTCTGCACGAACGTCACGAAGGGCGCACCGCCGGCCTGCGGCTCGAGCCGTCCCTCGTCGCTCAGGTTGCGCGCGGCGAGCGCGACGCGCCCCTCCGCGGTGATATCGAAGCCGCGGTCGGTGACGTAGCGGGCCAGCGCCGCGTCGGGCTTCTGGCCGGGTATCGCGTTCACCACCTCGCCGGGCCAGAGCAGATAGAGGTCCTGCCCCGGGTCCACCGACTTCTGATCCGGCGACGGCTGCAGGCTGAAGGCGACCACGACCGGGACCGGCCCGGTGCCCTCGCGCACGGTGGCCCGGATCGCGAGCGGACCGATGGTGAACGGCGGATCGGGACGGGCCGCGACGAACAGCTGGGCCCGCGCGGAAGCGGGAGTCAGGACCAGTGCGGTGACGGTGAGGAGCCAGGCCAGCCGGCGCATCGCGAGGATCCGATCATACCTGCCTCCGCGCGGGCGCGCGAGGCGATCGGCCACGCCGGGTCGGGCCTTCCTCCGGTGTGATAGGCTCCCGGACATGAACGCCACCACGCTGCTCGCCGACTTCGTGACCAAGCATCGCGCGGACGATTGCCCGGAGGCGGCGATCGACGCCGCGCGCCGGGCGATCCTGGACTGCCTCGGCGTCATGCTGGCCGGCTCGATCGAGCCGGCGTCGCGCATTCTCCAGCAGGTGGCCCAGGCCGAGGGCGGCCTGCCGCTCTGCACGGTGGTGGGCACGGGCCGTCGGACCGGCGCGGTCTGGGCCGCCCTCTGCAATGGGACCGCCGCCCACGCGCTCGACTTCGACGACACCAACTTCGCCCTGATGGGGCATCCCTCCGCGCCGGTCCTGGCCGCCGCCCTCGCCGCGGGCGAGCTGGCGCTGGCCGACGGACGCGCGGTGGTGCACGCCTTCCTCCTCGGCTTCGAGGCGGAGACCACGCTCGCCGAGGTCATCAACCCCGCGCACTACGAGCACGGCTGGCACGCCACCTGTACGCTCGGCACGCTGGGCGCGGCGGCGGCGGCGGCGCGGCTGCTCGGCCTCGACGGCGCGCAGACCCGTCATGCGCTCGCGGTGGCCGCCTCGCAGTCCTCGGGCCTGAAGGAGAACTTCGGCACCATGACCAAGCCGTTCCACGCCGGGCACGCGGCCCGCAGCGGCGTGCTCTCGGCCCTCCTGGCGCGCGGGGGCTGGACCGCGTCGGAGCACGCGCTCGAAGGGCCGCAGGGCTTCTTCAACGTGCTCGGCGCGGGCAAGCGCGCGCTCGAGCCGCTGGCCACCCTCGGCGCGCCGTGGAAGATCCTGACCACCGGCGTCGCGGTCAAGCCGTATCCCTCGTGCGCCTGCACGCACTCGATCATCGACTCCACGCTGGAGATCCGGCGGACGCACGGCGTGCGGCCGGAGGAGATCGAGGAGGTGACGGTCGGAGTGGCCGCGGGCGTCCCGCGCATCCTCATCCACGCGCGCCCCCGCACCGGGCTCGAGGGGAAATTCTCGGCGCAGTTCTCCGCGGCGGCCGCGCTGACCGACGGACGCGTCGGCATCACCACCTTCCAGGACGATCGCGTGCAGGACCCCGCGATCCGGCGGCTCATGGAGCGCGTGCGCGTGACCGTGGACCCGGACATCCCGACCGACCTCGAGCGCCACATGTGGACGCGCGTCACGGTCCGCTGCGCGGACGGCCGCACCGCCACCGTGGGGCCGCGTCCGGTGCCCGGCCATCCCGAGAATCCGCTGCCGATCGAGGCGCTGCGCGAGAAGTTCCGCGAGTGCGCGGGACTGGTCTTGCCGGCGGATCGGGCGGACGCCGTGCGGCAGATGGTCGAGTCGCTCGACATGTGCCCCGACCTGCGGAGCCTGACCGCGATCCTCGACTCCGGACGCTAAAATGTCGAAGGGGGCCTAGACGGCCCCCTCCGAGCCTCCCCCAGGAGCAAGATTGCGCGGGCGAAGCCCGCGCTGGAACGGAGACCCACTCCGGACACGCTCGGACGTCAGACCGGCCGCGACCGCGGTACGCGGGTCATCCACCAGATCGCGACTGCCACGACCGGGGCGCTCGCCACGAGGATCGCCGCGTTTACGCCGCCGCTCTCCGGTGAGCCCACCCACGCCGACAGCACCACCGAGACCGAGTTGTTCGCGGCGTGGCAGATGATCGCGGGCACCACGCTCTCGGCGCGCTCGGTCAGCAGACCCAGGTAGAGTCCCAGCGCGAAGGCGAGCACGCCATGGACCGGCTCGCCGTGGATCACCCCGAACGCCAGCGCGGTGACCACGATCGCCGGGCCCGGGCTCCATGCCCGCCGGAGCCGCGTCTGCAGGTAGCCGCGGAAGAACAGCTCCTCGCCGATCGGGGCCAGCAGGCCGACCACCAGCACCGCGAGCAGCACGCCGAGCGGCGGCGCGTCGGCCATGGTCCGCGCGATCCAGTCCAGTGCGGGCCCCGGTCCCACCCCGAGGAGGATGGTGAGGGACTCGAGCGCCTGGCTGAGCGCGAGGGTACCGAGCACCACGATCGCGAGGCCTCGGCCGACGATCCTCCCGCGGCGGAGGCGCAGGGTGAGGCTCGACGGACGGCCGCCGGCCACGAACGCGATGGCGATCAGGGCCAGCGACGAGGCGGGCACCCCGGCCAGCAGGGTGACCAGCGCATCGCGCTCCACCTCGATCGAGCCGCGCCAGCCGACGAGCGCGGTCACCGCGGCGAGCTGCAGGCCCAGCACGGTCACCACCGCGACGAGGTAGACGAGGAGGGCGGTCCAGACCGGGCGCATCTCTCGGCGCCTCTCCCTCGCGGGAGAGGAGAAACGGTCAGGCTAGTGGTGGCAGGTCACGCACTCGAGCGGGGCGTTGCGGCGCTCGCTCTCGCTGCCCGCCGGCGCGTGCACCGACGGAATGGGCGCGTCCGCGGCGGTCTGCACGCCCTGCACGCCCTTGGCGTTGACGTTGCGGTGGCACTCCACGCACCAGCCCATGGTGAGCTTCGGCGGCGCGACCGGGAGCAGGGCGAGATTCTTCAGGTCGTTGACGATGTTCTGCCCGGTCTCGGCGTGCACCCGCTCCATGGCCTCGATCCGGCCGTGGCAGGTCTGGCACTGCACGCCCGCCTGCACGTGCGGCTTGTGCGGGAACTGAGCGTGCTCCGGGATCTTGAAGATGCGGACCCACGGAATGGGCTCCTTCCGCTCCCAGTAGCCGTGGAGCTTCTGCACCTCGGGATTGCCCTCGGCGGCCACGATCTTGTGGCATCCCATGCAGCGCTCGACCGACGGCACACCCGCGGACGGCCCGCGGCGCGCGTTGGCGTGGCAGTACTGGCAGGCGATCTGGTAGGAGCCCGCGTGGATGACGTGGCTGAAGAAGATCGGCTGCACCGGGCCCTGCCGGGTGGTGGCCACCGGCAGCACCTTGGTCGGATCGTACGGCGGATCCGCGAGGGTCCGAACGTACGCGATCACCTCGTTGATCTGATAGTCGGACAGATACGGGGTGAAATTCGGCATCAGCGGCGAGAGCCCGACCGCCTGCCCGCCGTGGGCGATCACGCTGTGCAGGAAATGATCCGGCAGCGCATTGACGATCCGTCCCTCGGTCAGGTTCTGGGGCTTGATCGGCAGATTCTGTCCGGCGATGCCGTCGCCCTTGGCGTCATCGCCGTGGCAGTTGGCGCAGTACTGACCGAAGAGAGCCTTGCCCCGGTCGATGACGCGCGGATCGACGCCACCCGCGGCCCCGTGTCCCGACGCGGCCTTCTGGCCCGAGGCGGGCGCGGTCGCGGACTTGGCCGCGGATAGGGGAAAGCCGATGAGGATTCCGATCAGGACGGCCGCGATGGCCGCACTACCGAAGACGGCAGGTCGAGTCGTACGCATGAGCTTTCCGAATATACTCAAAAACCCGCGGAAAGCCTAGACCGAAATGACGGTCAGCCGCCCAGGTAGAGGCGCTTGACCTCCGGGTCCTGCAGGAGCGTCTGGCCTCCGCCCTCGAACCGATTGCGGCCCAGCTCGAGGACGTACCCGCGGTCGGCCACCGCCAGCGCCCGGGCCGCATTCTGCTCCACCACCATCAAGGTGAAGCCGGCGCGCCGCATGTCGCTCAGCTTGTCGAAGATCAGCGAGACGAACTTCGGAGCCAGCCCGAGCGACGGCTCGTCGAGCAGGATCAGCTTCGGGGTGGTCATGAGCGCGCGCGCGATCGCCACCATCTGCTGCTCGCCCCCGGACATCGTGCCGGCCTTCTGGCCCCGGCGCTGGGCCAGGATCGGGAACAAGGTGTAGACGCGGTCGAGCGCGTGGCGGATGCGGCCGGCGTCGCGCTCGATGTAGGCGCCCATCTCGAGATTCTCCAGCACCGTCATCTGCGGGAACACGATGCGACCCTGGGGCACGTAGGCCAGGCCGCGGTGCAGCACCTGATCGGGCCTCAGCCCGGTGATATCCTGGCCGTCGAAGCGCACCCGGCCGTGGGTGGGCCGGAGGAACCCCACGATGGTCTTGAACGCGGTGGACTTGCCGGCGCCGTTGGGGCCGATCACGCTCACCATCTCGCCGGTCCGCACCTCCAGCGTCACGTCGTGGAGGATGGCCATCTTGCCGTAGCCCGCGGTGATGGCCTCGGCACGCAGCAGGACCGGTCCGGCGTCGCCGGTCACGCGCGCCGCCGGGCGATGTAGAGCACGTGGGGATACGGCAGCACGTCCACCATCAGGTGTCGGTGCACGTCGAAGCCGACCTCCTCGAGCAGATTCTGCAGTTCCTCGGTGCCCCAGTAGCGGACGGGCGCCGCCGGGTCCATCACCTTGTCGAGCGCGAGGGTGAACCAGCGCTTGTAGGCCGGATGCCGGTCGACGTCCTTCACGAGGAGCCGGCCGCCCTCCGGCAGCGTGCGGGCCACGCGCTCCACGAGGGGGCGCACCGCGTGCGGCGGGATGTGGTGCACGATGTCGAGCATGTAGGCGGCGTCGAACCGCTCGCCGCCGCGGAAGTCCATCACGTCGCCGACCTCGTAGCGCACGTTGGGCAGGCCGAGCCGTGCCGCGGCCGCGCGCGCCATCGCGATGCGACGCGGGTTGCGGTCGAAGCCCTCCACGCTGAGCGCCGGGCGCGCCGTCGCGTAGTAGAGGGAGAACAGGCCGAAGCCGCAGCCCAGGTCCAGCACGCGGCCGCGGGGCGGCAGGTACTGCCCGATCTCGTCGAGGAAGCGCTGGCGCAGGATCCAGAAGCGGCCCCAGCAGTACGCCCGCACGATCGGGTCGTCGTACGCGCGGATGACGCTACGAATCGCTTCGCTTCGCATAGATCCGGTATCCCGGGCCCTCGAGCGGCGGCTCGTAGGCGCGCTCCAGATACTCCTGGAGGCGCGGAAACGTCTCGAGCCGGCCGTAGCCACGGTCCGGGTCGGGCCAGCTTTCCTCCAGGACGACGATGGCGGCCGGGCGGCCGGCCAGGAGCCCGTCGATGAGCTCGGCGCGCAGCGCCTCGATGCGAGGGTCGCCGA
The DNA here is from genome assembly GCA_035315345.1 of Candidatus Methylomirabilota bacterium. Lineage (NCBI taxonomy): Bacteria > Methylomirabilota (SeqCode) > Candidatus Methylomirabilota bacterium. Next base: position 10,449 of record DATFYA010000060.1, on the reverse strand, counting down.
CGTCGTGGAAGAACGGGAAGTCATAGATGAAGCGCGTGGGCTGCCGCAGGTGCAGCCGCAGCAGCGCATGGATGCCGCCCGCGGTGGTGTCCATGACCTGTACGGTGGCGCCGAGCGGAGCCAGCGGCTGCAGGTCGCGCGTGATGGCCGCGACCCGGTCGGCCTTCTCGGTGATCCCATCTGTGGCGGACATCTTCACCGCTTTGGTTCCGAGCACGGTCACGAGCAGGGCCCACGCCGCGAGGCCCAGAGGGCGACGGGCCCCGAAGAGGTCGAGCAGCCGCGACCACCGGGCGCGGCGAGCGGACACCACCGCCGCGGGAGCCAGGGCACAGCAGAAGGCGGCCAACGGATAGAGCTGGTACTCCCACCCCTTGCCCTGAGCCACGAAGTGGACGAGACCGTACAGCACGCCGCCGAGCGCCAACCCCTTGGCGGCCGGCTCCCGCGGCATCGGCGCGAGCAGGGCCAGCACGACGAGCAGGCCGAACAGAGCGATCAGGCGACGACCATAGAGATGCTGCCCGATCGCCGGCCACGGCGACACTCGGCCCACATGACTGTAGAGGGGAACGACGTACCCGCCGAAGAGATCGAGGAACGGCCGGAGCCCGCCCCGCCAGGCCAGCCAGCCGAAGACCGCGGCCGGCACCACGAGCCCGGCGGCGAGCACGAGCCCGGCGGCCCGCCAGGGCGAGACCGCGCGCGATCGATCGCGCGCGGCGACCGCGGCGCAAACGATCCAGTAGAGCGCGGCGTGCGGCTTGATGGTCATGGCCGCGCCGAGGGCGAGGCCGCCCCAGGCGAAGGCGCCAGGCCCGGGCTGCTCCGTGCCGCGCGCGACGCCCCAGGCGCCGAGCAGGAGGAAGAGGCAGAGCAGGTAGTCGCGCTGCCCCGCATGCCAGGCGCCGCCGCTCAGGTGGTAGACCGCGAACAGCAGCGCCGCGGCCGCGGGCCCCCAGCCCTCGCCGATGCGGCGGCAGTAGACCGCGAGCACACCGCAGGTGACGGCGAGCCAGCCCAGATCGAACAGCCGCCACGCCACGTCGCCCGCTCCCCCGACGCGCAGCACGGCCATGTGCAGCAGGTAGACGCCGGGCAGGTTCATGTCGAACGCGTCGCGGTACGGCACGCCGCCCTGATCGATCAGCCAGGCGATGTAGTGCATGAGGGGCGCGTCGTGGATCAGCGGCCAGCCGCGCGAGGCCCAGAGCAGGTACGCGAGCACCAGCGCGCTAGCGGCCGAAATAGGCCTCAATGACCCGCTCGTCGGCCTGGATGACGCCGGGCGCCCCCTCGGCCAGCTTCTCGCCGTGATCGAGCACGAACACCGTCTCGCAGAGGCCCATCACGACCTTCATGTCGTGCTCGACCAGCAGCACGGTCTTGCCCTGGTCGCGCAGCCGCCGGACCGCGTCGAGCAATTCATTGAGCAGGGTGCGGTTGACCCCGGCCGCCGGCTCGTCGAGCAGGATCAGATCGGGATCGGTCATGAGCACCCGGGCGAGCTCCACGAGCTTCTGCTGCCCGTACGAGAGATTGCCCGCGAACTCGTCGGCGAGCCGCTCGAGCTTCACCAGCCCGAGCAGGTCGCGGGCGCGGCGGCGCGCCTCCTCGTAGCCGCTCGTGGTGACGACCAGGAGGTTCTCCAGCGCGGTCAGCTCGGGGAACACGCGGATCACCTGGAAGGTGCGCCCCATCCCGAGGTGGAAGATCCGGTGCGGCTTGAGCCGGTCGATGCGGCGGCCCTTGAACCAGATCTCGCCCTCGTCGACCCGATCCACGCCGGTGATGCAGTTGAACAGCGTGGTCTTGCCCGAGCCGTTGGGGCCGATGAGCCCGTAGACCCGGCCCGGCTCGAGCGAGAGCGACACGCGGTTGACCGCGGCCACGCCGCCGAATCGCTTGACCGCCTCCCGAACCTCGAGCACCGGCGGCATCGCGCTCAGATGGTGCGCGGCAGGTTGTACTTCTGCTGGAGCACGCCCAGGATCCCGCGCGGCATCAGCAGCACCACCGCCACGATGATGGCGCCGAAGAGCAGCTGGTGGAGATAGATGAAGCGCGCCCACACCGCCTCCTGGAACGCGAACAGCACGGTGGCGCCCAGGACCGGCCCCCAGATCGTGCCCTTGCCGCCGAAGAGCACCATCACGATCATGGTGATGGTCATGATCAGCGGGAACACCGAGATGGGCTCGATGTAGCCCTGGTCCCGGGCGGAGAGCCCCCCCACGATGCCCGGTCCGATCGCGGAGAGCAGGAACGCGTAGAGCTTGTAGCGGAGGGTGTCGATGCCCATCGACTCGGCGGCCACCTCGTCCTCGCGGATGGTCATGAGCCGCAGGCCGAAGCGCGAGGTGAGGATGACGTAGGCCACCAGCGTCACCGCGGCGGCCACAAGCCCCATCGCGTAGTAGATCTGCACGCTCGCATACAGCGTGGGCAGCGAGAGGCCGTTGCCCCCGCCGGTGAGCCCCTCGTAGTAGGACGCGATCACCCGCAGCACCTCGTTGAGGCCGAGCATCGCGATGGCGAAGTACGGCCCCTTCAGCCGCAGGCACGGCCAGCCGATGACCAGGGCCACGCCCGCGGCCACCACCCCGCCGCCGAGGCAGGCGAGCGGCCACGGCCATCCCGCCTTCACGATCAGCAGGCTCGAGGCGTAGGCGCCCGTGCCGAAGAACGCGACGTGGCCGAACGAGACGTAGCCGGTGAGCCCGGAGATCAGGTTCCAGGACTGGGCCAGCGCGATCCACATGAACAGCTGCAGCATCACGCGGATGCCGTACCCGGTCGCCTGCACTGGATAGAGCGTGAGGCCGATCGCGGCCAGCGCGAGCGCGATCGGGAGCCCGCGCTTCACACGCGCCCCTTGAGCAGGCCGGTCGGCCGGATCAGCAGCACCAGGACGAGCAGCACGTAGGCCACCGCCTCGTTGACCTGCGTGGTGAGGAAGAGCGAGGCGAGCTGCTCCACCAGCCCGAGGAGGAGACCGCCCAGCAACGCGCCCGGGTAGTTGCCCGCACCGCCCAGCACGATGACGAGAAACGACTTGAACGTGTAGACCTGGCCCATCTCGGGCTGGATCGCGACCATGACCGCGACCAGCGTGCCCCCGGCCGCGGCCAGCGCCGAGCCGATCCCGAAGGCGAGCAGGTGGATGCGCTGCACATCGATGCCGCACACCTGCGCCACCTCACGGCTCTGGGACACCGCGCGCACCGCCTTGCCGAGCCGGGTGGACCGGAGGAACACGAACGCGCCGATGGTGATGGCCACCGCGAAGGCGCACGCGGCCAGCCGCGGCTTGGACAGCGCGTAGGGGCCCGCGATGAACGAGCCGGTGAGGAACTCGACCGAGCGCAGGTCGGAGGTGAAGGCGAGCTGGGCCAGGTTCACGAGCGCGATCGACACGCCGAACGTGAGCAGCAGCGAGGACAGCTCGGGGGCGTCGACCACGCGGCGCACCAGGAAGTGCTGCAGCACCACCCCGACCAGGAACAGCAGGGGCATGGTGATCAGCAGCGAGAGGTAGGGATTGAACCCCCACCAATGGAAGAGCCAGAAGGTGGTGTAGGCCCCCAGCATCATCAGCGGGCCGTGGGCGACATTCAGCACGCGCATCACGCCGAAGATCAGCCCGAGGCCCAGGGCGACCAGCGCGTAGAGCGAGCCGGCGAGCAGGCCGGAGATCACGACCTGGCCGATCATGGTCGGCGTGATCAGGACGCCCACGAGGCCTCCGGCGCCCGGCGGCGCCCGCCGAGGTCTCGGCGGACGCGCGCGGCGGGACGGCTCAGCAACGGCGGCGGGCTACCGCTTGTTCCACTCCGGCGTCGGGTAACGCGGCTTGCCGCTGGCCAGATCGTCGGGCCACACCACCACCCGCTTGCCGTCCTGCCATTGCAGCATGACCATCTTGTGGGCGACCTGGAAACCGTCGGCGTCCACCTTGTAGTCGCCGAACGCGGTCTTGGTCTCGAGCTTCAGCAGCTGCTCGCGCACCTTGTCCGCGTCGAGCGAGCCGGCCCGCTTCACCGCCTCCGCGTAGATCAGGCAGCCCGCGTAGCCGGCCGCCGCGTGATACGACGGCTCGTGCTTGAACTTCCGGGTGAAGGCGGTCAAGAAATCCTTCGCCCCCGGATACGGCAGCGCGTCGTCCCACTGGGTGGAGCCGTAGACGTATTCCGCATTCTGCTTGAGCAGGTCGTGGAACTCGGGCAAGTCTCCGCCCACCGTGAGCCCGAACATCTTCGGGTTGACGTTCAGCTCCTTCATCTGGCGGGTGATCGCCACCGCGTCGTCGAAGTAGGTGCCCGCCGCGATCACGTCCGGATTGAGCGCCTTGATCTTCACGAGGAGCGCCGAGAAGTCGGTGTTGCCCTTGGGATAGGATTCCTGCAGCACCACCTGCAGGCCGCGCTTCTTGGCCGCCTCCGCGGTGCCGGCGGCCGACGCTTTCGGAAAGAGGGTGTCCTCGTTGATGATGGCCACCGTCTTCAGTCCGCGCTTGGCCGCCATGTCCACGAGGCCTTCGAGGTATACCTCGGCCGGCGAGATCACCATGAAGATGTACTTGCGGCCCTTCTTGAAGATGGACGTGGTCGCGGCGAGCGGCGCCACCATGACCTTCTTGTACTTCTCGGTCACGTTGGCCACCGCCTCGCTCACCGCCGAGGAGTACGGCCCCATCACCGCGTCGACCTTGTCCTCGGTGATCAGCTTCTCGTAGAGCTTCACCGCGGTGGCCGGCATCGACTGGTCGTCGTAGACCACGAACTCGACCTTGCGGCCGAGCAGACCGCCCTTGGCGTTCAGCTCGTCCACGCAGACGTCATAGCCTTCCTTCTGCTGGGTGCCCGGCTTGGCGTAGGTGCCCGTGACGGACAGCGAGGCGCCGATGCGGATGGGCGTCTGCGCGGGAGCGGGCAGCGGCAGCGAGACGAGCACGACGCCGGCGAGGGCGGCCGAGACGGCGCGCTTGAGACACCTGGTTGTCATGCGATTCCTCCTGAGAGGACAGGATCGGGCGGAGCGGCCGAAGTGGGTCTTTCTTCTAGCAAACATACCGGAAGGTGTCAAGGTTCCGGCCCCGAAAGACGCTTGACGGCGGCGGGGCGAGCGTCAATCATGCCGTGTCATGCGAAAGGACGTTCAGGCCATACATCATCCGGACAAGCGGCACGTGGAGATGCCCTACGCTCCCGCGCTGCTGGTCCGGCGCGGGAGCTTGCTCTTCCTCTCGGGCCTCACCGCCGCGCCCGTCTACCACAGCCATCCCCACCGCGAGGAAGAGTTCGATCTGCCGACCAGCATGCGCGAGCAGGCGGTGCTGCTGATGCAGAACCTCGAGACCACGCTGGCCGCCGCGGGCTGTACGCTGGCCGACGTGGTCTCGGCGACGCGATTCCTGACCGACGTCGCCGAGCAGGACGATCTCAACGCGGTCTGGGGCTCGTACCTGGGCGCTCATCGGCCGACCACCACCACGGTTGAGGTCTCGCGGCTCGCGACCCACGCCAACTGCAAGATCGAGATCAGCGTGATCGCGGTCGGCAGGGCGAGGCGCAGCCCAAGGCGAGCCGAACGAACACGAGAACAGTCCAAGGGACGCAGACGACCCACCAGGAGTAAGAGGCTGTCCGCCCGCCGCAAATGACTGCGCCCCTCGGCTTCGTCGGCCTCGGCGCGATGGGCGGCCGGATGGCGCGACGGCTCCTCGACGCCGGCTACACCGTCCACGGCTACAACCGGACCGCGTCGAAGGCCGCCGACCTCGTGCGCGCGGGCCTGCGCCTGGCCGCGTCCCCCCGCGAGGTCGCCGAGCGCGCCGCCGCGGTGTTCACCATGGTCACCGACGACGCCGCGCTGGAGGCGGTGACCCGCGGGCCGCAGGGCCTCGTGGCCGGGCTGACCCGCGACGGCATCCTGATCGAGATGAGCACGGTGAGCCCGGCGGTCGTCGAGCGGCTCGCCGCCGACGTCTCGGCGCGCGGCGCCGCGCTGCTCGACGCCCCGGTGTCGGGCAGCCCGGTCACGCTCGAGTCGGGTCAGCTCTCGTTCATGGTGGGAGGCGACCCGTCGGTGCTGGAGCGCGCGCGGCCGTTCCTGCTCGCGATCGGCCCCACGATCACGCACGTCGGCCGGGTCGGGCTGGCCAAGAGCATGAAGATCGCGGTCAATCAGGCGCTCGCGGTGCAGATGCTCGCGTTCTCGGAGTCGGTGCTGCTGGCCGAGAAGGCCGGCATCGCGCGGGAGCGCGCGGTGGAGGTCGTGCTGAAGAGCGTGGTGGCCTCACCGATGGTGAAGTACCGCGCGCCGTTCGTGCTCGGCATGCCCGCCGAGGCCCTCTTCGACGTCGACATGATCCAGAAGGACATGCGCCTGGCCCTCGATCTCGCGCACGCGACCGGCGTGGCGCTGCCCTCGGTCGCCCTCACCCACGAATTGCTCACCGCGGCCAAGGGCCTCGGCCTCGCCAAGTACGATTTCGCCATCCTCTTCGACCTCCTCGCCCACCTCAGCAACCTCCCCCCCAGCAAGAAGCTCTAGAGAAATCAGGCGCACCCCTGCGCAACATTCCAACGCGGAGCACGCACGCATAGGCGCCGCCGAAGGGGGCGGTGCCGCGCCACTGTTTCCGGGACGCTGATCAGGTACCGGCAACGCCTCGGGCGGGGTTGGGGGGCGGGGGCCGCGCGCGGAGACCGTGGCTTCTGCGCGCCAGCGAAGCGCAGCGCTCTCATCTCGTGGCTCCGTCGAGTGGTCACGGCCGTCGCGACTCAGCGTGTCTCCGCGCGCGGCCCCCGCCCCCCAACCCCGCCCGAGGTCTACGGCTCTTCCGTCGCGTCGTACCGGAGACGCCGCTCCTGCATCCACCGCACCGCGAGCAGATCCTCGAACGCCACGAACGCGCGATTGCGGATTCCGTAGTGCGACACGCCGAACCGCCGCGCGCGGTGGCCCACCGGCAGCTCGAGCACGCGGCAGCCGGCCATCCGCAACAGCGTGGGCACGAAGCGATGGAAGCCGCGGAAGCGCGGCAGGCAGGACAGGCAGCCGTGCCGCAGCACGCGCAGCGTGCACGCGCTGTCGTGCACGCTCTCCCGCGTGACCGCGTTGCGCACGCCGTTGGCGATGCGGGAGGAGATGCACTTCAGCCAGGGATCGTCGCGGCGCTGCCGCCAGCCGGTCACCGCGTCGTAGCCCTCGAGGGCGTCGAGCATGCGGGGAATGTCACGCGGATCGTTCTGCAGGTCGCTGTCGAGCGTGATGACGATGCGCCCGCGCGCCCGCGTGAAGCCCGCGTCCAGGGCGGCCGAGAGCCCGGCGTTGGCCGCGAGGCGGATCAGGCGGACGCGCGAATCGGCCGCGCGGAAGGACCGCACGATGTCGGGGGTGGCGTCGGCGCTGCCGTCGTCCACGAAGATGACCTCGGCGGAGCGGCCCAGGGCGTCGAGCACTCCGGACACCTCCGACCAGACCTGCGGCAGGCTTTCCTCCTCGTTGAACGCGGGCAGGACGACCGACAGCTCCGGGGCGGCGACGCTCATCGCCGCGGGCCGAGCAGGACCATCGGATGGTTCCCGACCTGGCCGGTCAGCCGCACCTCCCAGCGCGACTCCGCGCGCGGCCGCGCCGCGGCCCAGGCCGCCTCCCGCATCAGCAGCACGTCGCCCGGCTGCGGGGAGGCCAGGAGCGTGTCCAGCTCGGCGGCGGTGCCCAGCTCACGCACCGGCCGTCGCAGGTAGAAGTCGTAGTAGAGATTCGCGTCGGGATACGCGAGCACCCGCTCGTCGGCCGAGAGCGTCGCGGCCATCGCGGCGGTGAAGCCGCGGATGTTCAGGCGCTCCGCGTAGCGCACCGGATAGCTCCATCCTTCGACGAACAGGATACCGCCGAGGGCGGTCGTCACCGCCAGAGTCGCGGCGATGCCCGAGCCGCGCCTGGCCAGGATGACGAGGGCCGCCACGAGTCCGCCCAGCATCAGGAGGCTCACCAGCCACCGTTCCCACCCGGCGGCCGGCGTGAACACATCGACGCCGAGCGCGCCCCGGCCGGACGGACCCAGAAGGCATGCGATCGCCGCCACCGCCGCGAGCAGCAGCGCTCCGTACGTGGCCGTGATCGCCCGGCGTCCGAGGCGGCCGCCCTCACGCGGCGCCCGCACCAGCACCTCGGCGACCAGCACCGCGAGCGCGGGCAGCGCGGGCAGGAAATAGCGCGCGCGCTGCTCGCCGGAGAGGCTCACCGCGACCGCGATGGTCACCGTCCACGCGAGCAGCGGCCGCCGACGCGGATCGCGGTCGCGCCACCACCACCAGAGGCCGGGAACCAGGAAGAGCGTCCACGGCAGGAAGCGGCCGAGGTTGTCTCCGACGGCGGCCAGCCGCGAGCCGGGCTTCTCGCGGAAGTACCACTCGCCGTAGTGCCCCACCACCACGCCGCCCACGTAGCTCCGCTCGGTCTGCAGCAGGTAGAGCAGCACCCACGGCAGCGTGCACAGGGCGAGGAGGCCGAGGCCCATGGGCAGGCGCAGCCAGCGCAGCCCGCGCCAGCCGTCCTCGATCAGCACCACCGCCAGGGCCGCGGCCAGCCCCATCAGCGCGGCCGGGCCCTTGGTGGCGAGCGCGCCGGCCAGGCAGAGGTAATAGCCGGCCAGCAGGCGGCCGGGCGACGCGGCCTGTCGCGCGCGCAGCAGGAAATAGAGCGCCCAGGCGAGCCACGCGGTCAGCATCATGTCGGAGAGGACCTGGTGCGACATGAAGTAGAAGAACGGCGCGGTGGCGAGCACCAGGCCCGCGGTCAGCCCGATGTCCACCTCCCACTGCCGGCGTCCGAGGGCGACCACCGCGAGCAGCGTCACCAGCGCGCACAGGATCGAGGCCAGCGGGGCGGTGGCGTCGTCGACCACCCCGAAGGGCAGCGCGAGGAGGCCGACCGTCCAGAAATAGAGCGGCGGCTTGTTGAGGTAGATGACGCCGCGGACGCGAGGCAGGAGCCAGTGGCCGTGCTCCACCCCCTCGCGGGCGAGGAGCGCGAAGCGGGCCTCGTCCTGGTTGGCCAGCGGACGGCGCCCGACGGGTAGGCTGAACACCACCAGCGACGACACGAGCAGCAGCGCGAGCAGCGCGGCGGCTCGGCGACGGCTCAGATCACCCCCGCCCGTCGCGCCTGCTCCGCGATCTTGCGGGCGCGGGTGAGATGGGGCATGTCCATCATCTGGCCCTTCCACGCGAAGGCGCCCGCGCCGCGGCGGGCGTGCTCCTCGAACGCGGCGATGAGGGCGACCGCGTCCTCCGCGTCGGCCTTCGACGGGGTGAACGCGGCGTTGATCACCTCGATCTGGCCCGGATGGATCGAGATCTTGCCGCTGAAGCCCATCGCCACGCCCTCGAGGCACTCGCGCCGCAGGCCGTCGAGATCGGGGATGTCGGTGTAGACGGTGTCGAGCGCCTCGACCCCGGCCGCGGACGCCGCCACGGCGCACATCACCCGCGCGTAGCGCGGGATGTCGAGATAGCGGCCGTGCTCGTCGCGCGTGCGCGGCAGCCCCATCGCGGCCGACAGGTCCTCGATGCCCCACGAGACCGCGGCGACCCGTGGGCTGGCCGCCGCGATCTCCTTGATGTTGAGCAGCCCCTCCGGCGTCTCGGTGGCGATCAGCACGAGCCGGGTCGAGCCGAAGGGCAGCCCGTGCTTCTGCTCGAGGGCATCGAGGCGATCGGTCACCCGACGGACGTCCTCGGCCCGGCGCGGCTTGGGCATCACGTAGCCGTCGGGGCGGCCCGCGATGGTCTCGGCCAGATCGGCCTCGGCGTGCTCGGTGAAGATGGGATTCATCCGGACCCACCGCTCGCGCCCCCCGAAGTCGAGGGTCTCGAGCCAGCGCCGCACGACGGGCCGGGTCGCCGCCTTGCGATCGGGCGTGACCGCGTCCTCCAGATCGAGGATGAGACCGTCGGCGGGCAAGGTGAGCGCCTTGGCCATCATCTTCTCGTTGCCGCCCGGGACGAAGTGCAGCGATCGGCGCATCGGGCTCAGGACGCGCGGCGCCGCATCATGGCGGCGCGGCGGCAGCGCATCACCACGTCGCCGTGCTGGTTGCGGGCGCGGTGCTCGAAGATCACCACGCCCCATTGCGGGCGCGACTTCGACTCGCGCTTCTCCACCACCTCGGTCTCCGAGTAGATGGTGTCGCCGTGGAAGACCGGCTTGGGGAACTCGACCTTCTCGAAGCCCAGGTTGCCGACGGTGGTGCCGAGCGTGGTCTCGCCGACGCTCAGGCCCACCGCGATGCCCAGCGTGAGCAGGCTGTTCACGAGCGGCTTGCCGAACTCTGCTTTCTGGGCCGCGTGGAAGTCGATGTGCAGCGGCTGCGGGTTCATGGTGAGGCAGGTGAAGAAGACGTTGTCGGATTCGGTGATGGTGCGCCCGGGCTGATGC
>DATFYA010000059.1 GCA_035315345.1 Candidatus Methylomirabilota bacterium | reverse complement strand
CGGCTCCACCTCCGCCGGCACCCCCACCTGCGCCGCCGCCGGCACCACCGCCCGCACCACCGCCGCCACCAGCACCACCGCCACCACCCCCACCGCCGCCCCCGCCACCACCGCCACCTTTGGCGAGCAGGACGGGCTTCGCCCCGTCAGCGGAATCCTGGGCGACGGTGGGACCGGACTTGGCCCAGTGCGAATGGAGAGCCGCCGCGAATACGGGGGAGAGAGGCGAGATCGTGAGGACGATCGCCAGGAGGATGATGGCGAGCAGACGCAGCGGACGAAACAAGCCGGACGTCATTGTTCGTGACTTTTTGTCAAGGTGTCCGCCAGCACCGCAAGCGCTATGCCACTGAATCGCATCCAACGCGAGACTGCCGGACGCCACCGGCCGCCGAGGAGGCGATCAGCTCTTGAAGAATATCGGCGCAGATTTGCGCGGGCGCGGTGGCGCCACGCCGCGCCGACGTAGCGCCGTGGCGCTGCCGCGCCGCGCACTGTTTATTCCGCGCCGGGTAGGAACTACCGGCGAAAACTTCCGCCGCTAGGTCCTTGACCGGACGAAGCGACCGATGCCCGAGACGGCCGACTCGGCCTCCTCCAGCATGGGCAGGAACCAGTGCCACACGTGGATCATGCGATCCCAGACCTCCAGCGTGGCCGTCACCCCGGCCTGCTTGGCGCGCTCGGACAGCTGCACCGCATCGTCCAGCAACACCTCGTCGCTGCCCACGTGGATCAGCAGCGGCGGGAGGCCGCGCAGGTCGGCGAACAGGGGAGAGGCCAGAGGAGTCCTTCGGTCCCGATCGCCCAGATAGGCGCGCGCCATCTCCTCGATGGGGCCGCTCTTCACGATCGGATCGGCCTCGGCCTTCGTGCGATAGCTGGCGGCGCTGCAGGTGAGATCGACCCAGGGCGAGATGCACACGCCGCCCGCGGGCAGCGGCACCGCGACGTCGCGCAGCGCCAGCAGCGTGGCCACCGTGAGCCCTCCGCCCGCCGAATCGCCGGCGATCACGATGTGTGAGGCCGCGATGCCCTGGTCCAGCAGCCAGCGATAGGCGGCCACCGCGTCGTCCACCGCGGTCGGGAACGGATGCTCCGGCGCGAGCCGGTAGTCCAGGAGCAGCGCATTCGCAGCGCCCGCGCTCGCGATCGCCGCGGCCAGGTGACGGTGCGAGCGCGGCGAGCCGATGACGTAGCCGCCGCCATGGAGATAGAGGACCACGCGGCCGGCCACCGCGGACGGCGGGCGCAGCCACTCGGCCGGCGCGGCGGGCGCGCTCACGCGCTCGATCTTCACCTCTGCCGGGGTGGGGAAGACTTTCTCGGCGCGCTCGTACTGCGTGCGGCGCTCCGCGGTGGTCAGCGTCTCGGATGGGGGCAGCTTGGCGAGGTGCGCGCGTACGACGTCGATGCCGCGGTCGGCCATGTCACGTCTCCTTGGTGCGCCGTCGGTCTGTGGTCGAGCGGCCGTGCGCCGGCGCCGGCAACCGCGGGTGATTCTGCGCCGGCCGCCCGGGATTGGCAAGGCGCGATCCGCGACTCGGAGGGCCCGGCCGTGGCAGAATGCGCGCATGCCGGCACCGTCCGTCCCCGAGTTCCTCTACGGCACCGCCTGGAAGGAGGAGCGCACGCAGGGCCTCGTCGAGCTGGCGCTGCGCACGGGCTTCCGCGGCATCGACACCGCCAACCAGCGCCGGCACTACTTCGAGGCCGCGGTCGGCCAGGGCCTCGCCGCGGCGTATCGCGAGGGCGTGGTCACCCGCGACGACCTGTTCCTGCAGACCAAGTACACGTACCCGCCCGGCCAGGATCATCGCCTGCCGTACGACGCGCAGGCCGATCTCTCCACCCAGGTGGCGCAGTCCATGGCCAGCTCGCTCGAGCACCTGGGCACCGATCACGTGGACAGCTACGTGCTGCACGGGCCGGCGTCGCTCCACGACTGGACGGAATACGACGCCGAGGTCTGGAGCGCGATGGTGCGCGAGCGCGATGCCGGCCGGACCCGGCTGCTCGGCGTGAGTAACGTCTCGCTCGAGCAGCTCGAGCAGATGGTGGGCTCCGGCGCGGAGGCGCCCGCCTTCGTGCAGAACCGGTGCTTCGCCCGCGACGGCTGGGACCGCGAGGTGCGCGCCTTCTGCGCCGAGCGGCACATCGTCTATCAGGGTTTCTCGCTGCTCACCGCGAACCGGCCGGTGCTGGCCGACCCGCTGGTGGCCGACATCGCCGCGCGCGAGGGCGCCAGCCCGGCCCAGGTCGTCTTCCGTTTCGCCCTGGCGGTCGGCATGCTGCCGATCACCGGCACGTCCAGCGCCGCCCACATGACGCAGGATCTGGCCAGCCGCGCGCTGTCGCTCTCGCCGGACGAGGTGCGCGCGATCGAGGCGCTGGCCGAGTGAGGCGACGGTGAGCCACCCGGGCGGACGCGGTCTGCCGAAGGCGACGTCATCCGACGCGTCGCGCGCGCGGTGGAACCGGCGCTGGAGCGAGGAGCGGGCGCAGCCGAGCCCGGCGCCGAGCGAGCTCCTCGTCGCGGCGGTCGACGGCCTCGCGCCCGGCTCCGCGCTCGACCTGGCGTGCGGGACGGGGCGCAACGCGGTGTGGCTGGCCCACCGTGGCTGGCGCGTCACCGCGGTCGATTTCTCCGAGGCCGCACTGCGAATGGCCCGCGCGCTCGCGTCGGACGAGGGCGTCGCGGTGGAGTGGATCGAGGCCGATGCGGCGGCCTGGACGCCGCCGGCCCGCGCGTTCGACCTCGTGTGCGTGCTGTACCTGCAGCTCCCGGCGGTCGAGCGCCGGAGCGCGCTGGCTCATGCCGCGGCCGCGGTGCGTCCGGGCGGCACGCTGCTCGTGGTGGGGCACGACCTGCTGAATCTCACCGAGGGCTGGGCCGGGCCCACGCAGGCCGACGTGCTCTTCACCCCGGCCGACGTGGTCGCCGAGATCGACGGGCTCGAGGTCGTGCGGGCCGAGCGCGTGCGCCGCGCCGTCGCGGAGGCGCCCCCGGGGCGCGCCGCGATCGACGCGCTGGTCTCCGCGCGCCGTATCGCCTGAGGCGCGGCGAGGCTCTCGGCGCGCCGCCGGCCCTACTGGCCGGCGGCCTGCGCTCCGGCGAGGCGGCCGAAGACGGCGCCGGACATCAGTCCGGTGCCCCCGGGATAGTTGCCGTGGAAGAGCCCGCCCACCATCTCGCCGCAGGCGTAGAGCCCGGGGATGGGTGTGAAGCTCGTGCTGAGCACCTGGGCGCGATCGTTCACGCGCACGCCGCCGAACGTGAACGTGATGCCGCCGGTCACCGGGTAGGCCACGTAGGGCGGGGCGTCGAGCCGCTGGGCCCAGTTCGACTTCGGCAGCGGCAGCCCGCGCGTGGCGAGCCCGTCGCGCACGGTGGGATCGAAGCGCCCGTCGGTCACCGCCGCGTTGTAGGCCTCGAGCGTGCGCCGGCAGGCCGCGCGGTCGAGCGGCAGCTTGTCGGCGAGCGTATCGAGCGAGTCGGCGGAAAGCGGCGTGCCGGTCTTGTAACGGCCCTCCAGCAGGTGCGTGACCTTGGCGTCGAAGATCTGCCAGCCGATGCCGCCCGGCTCGTTCAGGATGATGCCGCCGAGCTTCGCGTACGTGTAGAACTGGAAGTCCTCGCCCTCGTCGAAGAAGCGCAGGCCGCGCGCGTTGACGAGCACGCCGTAGGGGTACGAGAGGCGGTTGGTCTTGTCGGTGAGCTTGCGGTCGCCGTGCGGCGGGGCGCCGGCGTCGATCGGGGTGGAGTGGCAGCCGGTCCACTGGCCGTGGGGCAGGGCCCCCAGCGCCATCGCCATGCGGAGGCCGTCGCCCGTGTTGTAGCGCGTGCCGCGCACCTTGGCGTGGTCCCAGGGCCGTCCGAGGTAGCGCGCCCGCCATTCGGGATTCGCCTCGAAGCCGCCGCAGCCCAGCACCACCGCCGTCGCGGAGATCTCGGCGAAGCCGTCCGGCCCCTGCACGCCCACGCCGGTGACGTGGCCGCGGCGGTCCTGCAGCAGGCGCACCACCGCGGTGTCGTAGCGCACCTCGACGCCGTCATGCTCGGCGACCCGGAACCACATCGCGGAGAGCCCGATGCCTTCGTGCCGGGCCCGGATGACCGCGCCGGGCGACCACTTGAACGTATCGCCGACCTTCACCGCGGAGAGCGAGACCGCGGGCTCCATCTCGATGCCCTTGCGGGCCATCCAGCACGCGGTGTCGTAGGAGCGGCCGATGAGCAGCTCGGCCAGCTCGGGATCGGTGCGCCCGTCGGTGACGCGGAGCAGATCGGCCATGAAGAGCCGGTGCGGGTAGGGCTCGACGCCCGCGTAGAAGCCCGGGACCTCGCGCTCGGCGTCGGGCACGAGGGCGCGAAGATCGTCGGGACGGTCGAAGGCGATGCGGAGGAGCCCGCCGCTGTAGTGCGTGTTGCCCCCGCGCAGCGCGCGCGGCGCCTTCTCCAGCGCCAGCACGCGCGCGGCGCCCTGCTCGCGGGCGGACACCGCGGCGGCCAGCGCCGCGTTGCCCGCCCCCACCACGATGACGTCGTAGTCGCTCACCCGCGCTCCGGGCGACGAGCATACCTGGGAGCGCGGCCGTCGCGCTACCGGAACCGGGGGGCCGCGGCCCGCCCCGCGCGCTTAGGTCTCCCTAACGAGCGAACGGCGGCGCGCATCGTGATTGTTTGACATCGGCGGAAGGCGCGTGGTATTGGGCGCAGTGACAACCGGCAGCGCGAAGCAGCCTGTCGCCCACGACGAGAGGAGAAGCGCGATGACCTCAGTCACCGTCAACGGACGCCCCTACAAGGTCAACCTTCCCGACGACACCCCGCTCTTGTGGGCCCTCCGCGACGAGCTGGGCCTGACCGGCACCAAGTTCGGCTGCGGCATGGCGCTCTGCGGCGCGTGTACCGTGCACGTCAACGGGCAGCCCGTCCGCGCCTGCATGACGCCGATCTCGGCGGTCTCGGGCGCCAAGGTGACGACCATCGAGGCCGTCGGCACCGATCCGGTCGGCCGCGCGGTGCAGGCCGCCTGGGTCGACATGGGCGTGCCGCAGTGCGGGTACTGCCAGGCCGGCCAGGTCATGGCCGCGACGGCGCTGCTCAAGCGCACCAAGAAGCCGACCGATACCGAGATCGACGAGGCGATGAGCGGCAACATCTGCCGCTGCGGGACGTACGTCCGGATCCGGGAGGCGATCAAGCAGGCTGCCGCGCAGCCGGGAGCGGCGCGATGAGGCCCCGGCGGCCGGATTCACTCTCGGCCGAGACCCGGCCGGGACGCGCGCCCGAGACAGTGATCGCCAACATCAGCCGCCGGCGGTTCCTGCAGGGCACCGGCGCGGTGGGCGGGCTGGTGCTCGCCGCCGGGTTCGCCTCCGCCGCGCGCGCGGCCGATCCGCCGAAGTACGGACGCGACGGCATGCCCAACGGGTGGGTGGACGATCCGCTCGTGTTCGTGGCCATCGGCGAGGACGGCACCGTCACGATCACCTGCCATCGCTCCGAGATGGGGCAGGGCGTGCGCACCAGCATGCCGATGATCGTGGCCGACGAGCTCGAGGCCGACTGGAAGCGCGTCAAGATCAAGCAGGCCACGGGCGACGAGAAGCGCTTCGGCAACCAGGACACCGACGGCTCCCGCAGCACGCGGCATTTCTTCACGCCGATGCGGCGTTGCGGCGCGGCGGCTCGCACCATGCTGGAATCCGCCGCGGCGGCCAGGTGGGGCGTCCCGGTCGGCGAGGTGCAGGCCAAGAACCACGAGGTCGTCCACGCCAAGAGCGGCCGGCGCCTGGGCTACGGCGCACTGGCCAAGGCCGCGGCCACCCAGCCGGTCCCGGACCGGGACAGCGTGAAGCTGAAGGACCCCTCGCAGTTCCGCTACATCGGCAAGGGTCAGCTCAAGCTGGTCGACGGCCGCGACATCGTGACCGGCAAGGCCATGTACGGCATCGATACGCGGCTGCCCGGCATGCTCTACGCGGTGGTGGCCCGTCCGCCGGTCTACGGCGGGAAGGTGCAGAGCTATGACGCGGCCGCCACGCTCAAGGTCCCCGGCGTGGTGAAGGTGGTCGAGATCGACCAGAGCCCGGCCCCGGCGCACTTCAACCCGCTGGGCGGCGTCGCGGTGGTGGCCACGAACACCTGGTCCGCCATCCAGGGCCGCAAGGCCCTCAAGGTGGTCTGGAACGACGGCCCCAACGGCTCCTACGACACGCCGGCCTACAAGGTCTCCATGCAGGAGTCGGCGCGCAAGCCGGGCAAGGTCGTGCGCGACAACGGCAACCTCGACAGCGACCTGGCCGGGGCCGCGAAGAAGGTCGAGGCCGAGTACTACATCCCGCACCTCTCGCATGCGCCGATGGAGCCGCCGGCCGCGACGGTGCGCATCGTCAACGGCAAGGCCGAGGTGTGGGGCTGCGTGCAGTCCCCGCAGGCGACGAAGGACCTGATCGCCAAGCGGCTCGGCATGAAGCCCGAGGACGTGACGGTCAACGTGACGCTGCTGGGCGGCGGGTTCGGCCGGAAGTCGAAGCCCGACTTCGCCATCGAGGCCGCGGTGGTCTCGAAGGCGATGGACGGCAAGCCGGTGAAGCTGACGTGGACCCGAGAAGACGACCTGGTCAACAACTACTTCCACACCGTCTCGGTGGAGCATCTCGAGGCCGGCCTCGACGCGCAGAACAAGCCGGTCGCCTGGCTGCACCGCAGCGTGGCGCCCACCATCTTCTCGACCTTCGTCGAGGGGGCCAAGAACGAGGCCGACCTCGAGCTGGCGATGGGCGTCATCAACGTGCCGTTCGACATCAAGAGCGTCCGCATCGAGAATCCCGAGGCGGTCGCGCACACCAGAATCGGTTGGTTCCGCTCCGTCTCGAACATCCCCCACGCCTTCGCGGTGCAGTCGTTCGTGGCCGAGCTGGCCGCCGCGGCGGGACGCGACCCGAAGGATTATCTGCTGGAGGTCATCGGGCCGGCCCGGCGCATCAGCCCGGAGCAGCTGTCCGACAAGTGGAATCACGGTGAGAACCCGGAGCTGTATCCGGTCGACACCGGACGGCTCCGTCGCGTGGTGGAGACGGTGGCCCGCGAGGCCGGCTGGGGGCGTCAGATGCCCAAGGGCCGCGGCCTCGGCATCGCCGCGCACTACAGCTTCGTGTCGTACGTGGCGTCGGTGGTGGAGGTCGAGGTGGACAATCAAGGGGTGATCACGGTTCCCCGCATCGACATCGCCATCGATTGCGGCGCCACGGTGAACCCGGACCGCGTGCGCGCCCAGATGCAGGGCGCGGCCATCATGGGGCTGGGCATCGCGACGCTCGGCGAGATGACGTTCAAGGGCGGGAAAGCCGAGCAGGAGAACTTCCACCAGTACGAGGTCACGCGCATGTCCGGGGCGCCCCGCGAGACGCGCGTGTACATCATCCCGGGGGACTACGCCCAGCCGATGGGCGGAGTGGGTGAGCCGGGCGTGCCGCCCATCCCGCCGGCGCTCTGCAACGCGATCTTCGCCGCGACCGGGAAGCGCATCCGGACGCTGCCGATCCGCGATCAGCTGAAAGCCTGACCGAGTAGGTGGGCCGACGACGGAGCCGCGCGCGACCAGCCGGTCGCGCCGGCTCCGCGGCCCCCGCCGTACCCCCGCCGCGGCCGACCTCCGCCACGGTAGCCGGGCGCCCGGCCTCGCCGGCCGAGGCCGCACAGCCCCCGTCGGCGCTCTGGCGCATCGTCCCGCCACTGCTCTGCGTGGTCGTCACCCTCGCGGTGTTCTGGCCGACCCTCGGGCATCAGTTCCTCGACTGGGACGACGATCGCAACCTGGTGAACAACCCCGACTTCCGCGGGCTCGGGTGGTCGCAGCTGCGCTGGATGCTCACGACGACGCTGATGGGGCACTGGATTCCCTTCACGTGGCTGACGTTTGGCACCGACTACGTGATCTGGGGGATGAGGCCCTTCGGCTACCACTTGACCAACCTGCTGGTGCACGCCGGCGCGGCGGCGGCGCTGTACTTCGTCGCGCGTCGGCTGCTCCGGGCGGCGACCGGCGACAGCGAGATCGCGCTCCGCCTGGGCGCCCTCGCGGCCGCGCTGTTCTTCGCGATCCACCCGCTGCGCGTCGAATCCGTCGCGTGGGCGACCGAGCGGCGCGACGTGCTGTCCGGTCTCTGGCTCCTCCTCACCGTCCTCACCTATCTGGTGTCGGTGGACCGGCCGGCCCGCCGGGGCCGGTGGCTGGCGGCGTCGCTGATCTGCTACGCGCTGGCGCTCACCTCGAAGGCCATCGTGATGACGCTGCCCGCGGTGCTGCTGATCCTCGACGTCTACCCGCTGCGGCGGCTCGGCCGCGGGCGAGCCTGGGCGACCGAGGAGGGGCGCCGGGCCCTCATCGAGAAGATCCCGTTCGTGCTCCTGGCCATTGCGGGCGCGGGGATGGCCGTCTACGCCCTGCGGACCCACGCCGCCGAGATGATGGTGCCGCAGCCGCTCGAGAGTCGGATCGCGGTGGCGCTCTACGGCGTCGCGTTCTACGCGTGGACGACCGTCGTGCCCGCCGCGATCTCGCCGCTCTACCAGCTGCCCCGCCGCGTGGATCCCGCGGACCCGGCGATGCTCGCGAGCGCGGCGGCGGTGATCGCGGTCACCGCGGTGCTGCTGTGGCAGCGGCGGCGATGGCCGGCCGGCCTCGCGGTGTGGCTCGGCTACCTGGTGCTGCTCGCCCCGGTGAGCGGCCTCGTGCAGTCGGGACCGCAGCTGGTGGCGGCCCGCTACAGCTACCTGGCCGGCCTGGGGTTCGCGCTGCTCGTCGGCGCCGGCGTCGGCTGGCTGGCCCGGCGCGCCGAGGGGCCGCCGCGCGCCTGGCGGTGGGCGGGCATCGGGGGCGTGGTGGTCGTTGCGGGCCTCGTGACCCTCGGCACGCTGACGTGGAGGCAGACGCAGATCTGGCGCGACCCGGAGACGCTGTGGAGCCATGTGCTGTCGATCGATCCCGGGTCGTCGATCGCGCACAACAACCTGGGCTTCGCCTACCTGCAGGCGGGACGGCTGGCCGACGCGGAGCGGGAGATCCTGACCGCGCTCCGCCTCGACCCCGAATGGGAGCTGGCGCACGCCAACCTCGCGGTGGTGCTACTGCGCCAGGGCCGGCTCGCCGAGGCCGGCGAGGCGCGCGTGCAGCTCGGCTACATGCTCCTCAAGCACGGCAAGTACGAGGGGGCGATCGATCTCTTCCAGAAGGAGGTCGCCTCGCGCCCCGGCGACGCGGGCGCGCACAACAACCTGGGCGCGGCGCTGCTGCTGCGCGGCCAGGTCGGACCGGCCATCGGCCAGTTCGAGGAGGCGCTGCGGATCAATCCGGCGCACGAGAAGGCGCGACGGAACCTCGCGGCGGCTCGCCAGCGTCAGCTCGGCCGGTGACGCTGGCCGCTAGGGCAGCAGGATCGAGAGCAGCTGGAGCAGGAAGGCCAGCCCTAGCAGCAACGGGGCGATCGTGCGGCGCGCCTGGTGGCGCACCAGCCGGACGCCGGCGACCAGGCCGATCGCCAGTGCGGTCAGGCTGAGCGCGTTGCGGAGGCTGATCGGCAAGGGCCCGCCGCCCGGCTTCTCCCGCCGCGTGACGTCGAGCGTGCACGTGGCTCCGGCCTGGCGGGTGCCGTCGGTGAGGCCTTTCAGCACGATCCGCTGCCCCTCGATCTTCGGAGCGCCGACGTCGCCGAACTGGATGAAGTACGGCGCCTGGGTCTTCTGGCCGGCCGGCTCGCGAAAGCGCTCCACCGCGGTGACCGACCCCTGCAGCAGCTCCTGGCTCTTCTGGGTGTCGCGCCAGCGATCGACGTAGCCCGCGTACCGCACCGGCGATGCGGCGGCGCCCTCCTCGGCGCAGGAGCCGACCACCTGCATGTGCTCGATCAGCACGAATCGCTCGGAGGAGACGATCTGCGGCGGAGACTGGCCGCAGGCGGCGAGCACGCATGCGGCGAGCGCAAGGAGCCAGGCGCGCGCGGCCGGGCCGATCACGGGCTCGTCTCCATCTCCGCATCGTAGTCGCATGCCGCCGCCGATGGTCTCACAGACCGCGAGCGCTCCGGTGCTAGGATGTCGCCCATGAGCCGGGCGCTGACGGTCCTGATGCCGTTTCACACCCCGTTCTACGCGCCGCTGCCCGCCGGCGTCGCGCTCGGCCACTTCCGCGAGGCCGGCCTCGACGTCACCGCGGTGCCGGCGGCGCGGTTCGGCAAGGCCACGATGCCCGCGCTGCTCGACGGCGACATCCAGATCAGCCTGGGCGGGCTCATGCGCAGCTTCGAGCTGGCCGACCGCGGCGGACCGATCGTGGTGCACTTCGCGGAGGTCTGCAGCCGGAACGGGTTCTTCCTGCTGAGCCGCGCGCCGCGGCCCGGCTTCCGCTGGGCGGATCTCGCCGGGCGGACGGTGCTCTCCTTCCACGAGGCGCCGACGCCGTGGCAGTGCATGCTGACGGTGCTGCGCGCCCACGGGGTCGACCCGGCCGCGGTGCGCATCGAGCGCCACCGGCCGACCCCCGAAGCGGTCGCCGCCTTCCGGGCCGGAGAGGCAGACTTCCTCGAGCAGCCGCAGCCGGTGGTCGAGCAGCTGCTGGCCGAAGGCGCGGGCCATCTGGTGGCGTCGATGGGCGAGGCCACCGGGCCGGTGCCGTTCACCTCCTACATGACCACGCCCGAGCTCCTCCGGCGCGAGCCCGACACCGTCCGGCGTTTCACGCGCGCGGTGTACCGCACCCAGCGGTGGCTGGCCGGACACGACGCGGCGACCATCGCCAAGGTGGTCGCCCCCGCGTTCGCCGACACCGAGCCGACGATCCTGGAGCGGGCGGTGGCCCGGTACCTGGGGCAGGGCACGTGGTCGCGCGACCCGCTGCTGCGCCGCGAGGGCTACGACTACCTCGAGCGCATCCTGATCTCGGGCGGCCTGATCCGGCAAGGCCAGCGCTACGAGGATCTGGTGGACACCGCGCTGGCCCGGGACGTGATGGCCGAGGACGGCGCGCGCGCCGACTAGGGTGTCCCGGCGGCCGGGGCGTCCGGAGTCGGCGCACGCTCGCCGCCCGGAGCGCGGGACGGATCGAGGCCCGGCACGATCGGCTTGAGGAAGGCGTTCTGCAGCAGGCGCCCGATCGTCTCCCAGCGGCTCACGTGCGGCCGCTCCAGCGGTCCCGACACCTGCACCACCGTGGCGACCTCGCCGCGCGAGTGATTCTTCAGCACCTTGCCGGCCACGTTCATCATCCCCTCGTACAGCCGGCGCTTCAGGCTGCGGTCGCCCTCGGCCGAGCCGTCGTCGCCGACGCGGATGTCCTTGACGAGCGGCTTGACGTAGCCCTCGATGGTGCCGTTCTCGACCTTCAGCTCGGAGTAGAGGGAGAGCGCGCCCTGGGTCACGCCGACGCCGCCGTGGGCACGGACCACGTTGCTGAGCCGCGGCAGGTCGGCGTCCTCGATGCGGGTGGTGATGTCGAGATCGGCGCGCCCCGGGCGCGTCTTCACCGAGGCGGTGATGCGGGTCGGCCCCTTGCCCATCAGCTGCCCGCGCAGCGCGATGGAGGCGTGGCCGTCGCGCGGCTGGCTGCTCAGGTGCCGCAGCGAGATGTCGGTATCGGTGAGCCGGAGCCGGTAGGGCGGGCTGGCCGCCCGGTTCACGAAGCCGAACGTGCTGGCGGTGACGTCGAGGCGCTCGATGGCCAGCTGCGCGCTCGGCGTCCTGGTGGCCCGACGCGCCACTTCGGCGGTCTGCTCGACCCGCGCCTGCTCGGCGCCCGCGGTCTCGCGGGTGTGCGTGTATTCCAGGGCCACCCCCTGCACGCGCACCTGGTCGAGCGACACCCGCGTGATCTTCGGGCCGACCTCGAAGCGGCCCTCCAGCGAGAGCGTGCCGTTCCGCACCGACACGTTGTAGCGGTTGGTGAGGGGCCGGAAGTAGTCGAGCGCGATCCGCTCGAGCCAGAGCGAGCCCTCCACGCCGGGATACGGCGTCGCGAGGAAGTCGGCGTGCCCGTCCAGCCAGATCTGGCCCTGCTCGAACGCCACGCCTTCGACCTGGACGTCGGACGGATAGGTGCGCTCCGCCGAGCGGATGTTGCGGATGTTGTCGGCCTGGATCTTCAAATGACCGAGGTGGAGCGGCTTGAACGGGCCGCGATCGACGTAGGTCACGTCGCCCTGCCGGACGCGCAGCCGGTTGATCTTGAGATCGAGCGTGAGGGCTTCGAGCGCCTCCTGCCAGCCGCGCTGCTCGACCGGCGTGCGATCGGCGGCCTCGGTGCGCACCTGGCGCAGGTCGAGGTGCACGGTGGGATGGTCGAACAGCACGTCGGCCACCACGCGCCCCCGGATCAGCGCCCGCCAGTCGACGCTGGTGACGAGCCGGCGCACGTGGAGCACGGGCGGATCGGGATTGTCGTTCTGGACGATCGTGGCCTCGCGCATCTCGATGGCGGCGGCGAGCGGATGCAGGCGCAGGCCGGGGATCGAGACGGTGTAGCCGCTGAGCCGCCGGTTGACCTCCGCTTCCAGGTAGCGGCGCGCCGGCTCGTCGAGGACGCGCACCGCGATCCCCGCGGCGACCACGAGCAGCCCGATCGAGCCCGCGATCCACAGCCCACGGCGGCGTGAGCGTCGCATGCGGTTGCACCGGTACAAGGCACGTGCCACCGGCAATCCGGGGTCGAGCGCGCGAATGACCGGTGAACGCGGCGCCCGGCGGGTAGTTCTTACATCGGCGTCGCGGAAGATTCGTCCGGTGGTCAGCGGCGACGCGACGTCAGATCCGCGAAGGGCCCGGTGATGCGGATGATCTCGTTGAGCCCGAACACGCCGCTGCGGATGACCGCCACGAAGAGGTCGCCGGCCATGCCGGCGGTGCGCGTCTCCGGCGTGGCCGGCACCACGGTGAGCGCGCGCGGGGCGTCGCCGTGGGTGAAGCGGGCGAGCACGATCTGCTCGCCCTCGGGTGTGAGTGCGAAGACGTACGCGCCCTGACGGGCGGCCACGAACATCACGCCGCCGGGGCCGGGCGCCAGGCCCTGGGCGACCGGCCCTTCGAGGACGAGGCGCGCCTGCCCTTCGGGGCTCACCCGCCAGATCTGGCCGGGCCCGGGCTGCCACGGGGCCTCGGCGCCCGAGTCGGCCCCGATCCACAGGTGATCGGCCTCGTCCATGGCGATGACGCGCGGCCGCATCACGCGCGCGAAGCTTCCGTCGAGCACGCGGCCCTCGGCATCGAGCCGCACCACGACGCCGCGCTCACGGTCGGCGACGAAGACGTGGCCGGCCCGGTTGACCGCGACGCCCTCGGGCTGGACCAGGAGTGGCGCGGCGCCGGCCTCCGCCGCGCCGCCCGCGAGCAGCCGCATCTGCCCGTCGACGAGACGGTAGACGACGCCGACGCGTCGATCGCGATCGAACGTGGTGACGAAGACCTGGCGTCCGGCGAGGTCGGCGCTGACCTGCGAGTTGTTGAGCGGGGGACCGTGGAAGAAGCGCGGCTCGGTCTGCGGGGTCACGCGCCCGCCGCCCGGGGGCACGCGATAGATCGGCGAGAGGTATTCGTACTCGCCGCCGCTGTACCGACGGCCGGTGCGGGCCAGATACAGCGCGCCGGTGTGGTCCACCGCGAGGCTGCCGGTGGACGGCATGCCGACGCCGGCCGCGCCGCTCATCGCCGAGTTGTTGCCCTCGCCGGTGACGTATACGGTGGCGGTGAATCCGGCGGGAAGCGAGATCTCCGCCCGCACTTCCGCCGGCGTGAAGACGGCGGTGAGCCCGAGCAGGGAGACGAGCGCGCGCCGGATCGGCCGCGGGGCCATGGGGCGGATCATAGCCTTCGCGGTCGGACGCATCAACAGGTGTACGCTACAGAGGGAGGATTCGGCACATGACCGACGAGACTTCACGACGCACCGTCCTGCGAGCCGGGCTGGGGATGCTCGCAGGCGCGCTCATCCCGGCCCGCGCCCTCGCCCAGCAGAAGATCGCGCAGAAGCTGGTGCAGTATCAGGAGAAGCCGAAGGGACCGCAAGAATGCGACAACTGCCTGCACTTCGTCCCGCCGGCCAGCTGCAAGATGGTGGACGGCAAGATCAACCCGAAGGGCTGGTGCGCGCTGTACGCTCCGAAGCCGAAGTAGCGCACCCCGCTAGTCGCGGGCGCGTCCGCAGAGCACGTTGACCACCGCCTGACGCCCTTCCCGCACCGCGGCGAGCGCGCGCCGCAGCGCGGGCCCGACCTCGGCCGGAGTCTCCACCCGCTCGCCGTGGCCGTCGAACGCGCGCACGATCTCCTCGTAGCGCGGCGCGGGACCCAGGCTGGTGAGCGGGAACCGGCCGGAGGCCTGCGCGTGCCCGTCGGGATGCACGGCCAGCGTGCTCTGCTTGACCGCTTCCCACTGCTGGTTGTTGTAGATCACGGTCAGCACGGGCAGGCCTTGCTGTCGCGCGGCCAGATGGCACGCCACCGGCTCGTTGAAGAGATAGGCTCCGTCGCCGAGCGCGGCGATCACGGTACGGTCCGGGGCGCCCAGCTTGATCCCGAGCGCGGCGGGCAGGGCCCAGCCGAGACCGCTCGAGTGCGGCTGGCCGAAGAAGGCGCCGGGCCGGTCGAAGGCCAGGTGCCGGCGGTCGATCGGATACTCGTTGACCACGATCGTCGACTCGTCGATCACCTCCTGCAGCCGCCGCGTGACCCACGCGAATCCCGGCCGCGGCCAGCCGGCCTGCGCCTCCGCCTCGGCGGCCCAGCGGGCGCGCCGGCTCCGGTGCGCTTCTTCCACGACGGCGCGCCGCGCCGCGACCGCGCCGGGGTCGGCGTGCCGGCGCACCGCCTCGGCCAGCGGCGGCAGGGCGGCGGCCGGGTGCGCGGCGATCGGCACGTCGCACGGGAAGCTGCGCATCGGGTAGCGCGAGAACGACGGGTCGACCGCGAGATGGATGACCGCGGCGTCGGCGGGCGGGCGGACCAGCGACGGATACCACGGCACGTCGGCGTCGATCACCAGCAGGACGTCGGCCTCCGCCACCGCGGGATCGGTGCCCGACGGCTGCGTGAAGCCCACGTGGAGGGGATGGCTCTGCGGGAAGTTCACGTGTGTCGGATCCACCTCGACGACGCCGATGCCGGCGGCTTCCGCGAAGGCGACGAGCGCGGGCACCACCGCGGGATCCCGGCCCGCGCTCGAGACCAGCGCCAGTGGCCGGCGCGCCCGCGCGAGGAGGCGCGCGGCCTCGTCGAGGCGGGCGGGGTCCGGCAGCCGCCGCGAGGCGACGTGGCGTCGGCTCGGGGAGGTGATGGTCATCGCCTCCACCGGAGCGGCCAGCACCTCGCGGGGCAGCGTGAGATACACCGGGCCGCGCGGCTCGGCCAGCGTCAGCTCGAGCGCGCGATCCACCACCGCCTCCAGCTGCGCGGGCGTGCGCAGCTCGTAGTCCCACTTGACGTACTCGCGCAGCATCGCGGCCTGGTCGAAGCTCTCCTGCGCCCAGTGGATGTACAGATCGCGCGAACCGGGCAGCCCTTCCTCGGTGATCGGGGTCCGTCCAGCGCTCATCAGCATCGGCGCCTGCGAGCGCGCCGCGGTGATGATCCCGCAGGCCGCATTGGCGGTGCCCACCGTGACGTGCACCATCACGGCCTGCGGCCGGCCGGTGGCCAGCCACACCCCGTGGGCCATGCCCACCGCCACCGACTCGTGCGGGGCCACGATCGGCCGCGGGGCGCGCTTGCCGTCCGCCTCGCGCCGCGCGAAGGCATCCACCAGCGAAGCGAAGTCGGTGCCCGCGTTGGCGAAGAAGAAGTCGACGCCGCGGTCCTCGAGCAGCTCGAGGTAGGCCTGCGCCACGTTGTCGACCTTGAGCGTCCTCATCGACGGCCATCGTAGCAGACATGGCGCCTTCGGGGCGGCCCTTGACAAGGGCTCCGCGCCGGGTGTAGTCATCGGCCCATCCAACGGCGCTCGAGATGTTCTCGTAGCACAGCGCGGATTGCTCGCAAGGGTGCGGTGCCCACTTCATTCGTAGCTCGGGCTCGCTCACGTGGAGAGCCCGGGCGGGAGAAGCCGTCATGGACGAAGACCGGAGCACGTTCGAGACGCTCGAAGCGGCATTCGTCGAGGGCCGACTGACCCGGCGTGATCTCCTCCGCCGCAGCGCGCTGATCGGAGCCGGCGCGTCGGCCGCCCACCTCCTGACCTCGCTCGGTGTACCCGACCCCGCCCAGGCGCAGGGCACTCCCAAGAAGGGCGGCACCCTCGTGATCGCCAAGGAGAGCGAGCTCGACATTCTCGACCCGCACAGCGCGGGCGGCTGGGTGACCTGGCGCGTCAGCAAGCAGATGCACGAGGGCCTTATCGACGAGGACCTCACCCAGGCCAATGTGCCGT
>DATFYA010000058.1 GCA_035315345.1 Candidatus Methylomirabilota bacterium | reverse complement strand
TGCATTACGACATTTTTCCGCGCGAGGGAGTCAGCCCGTTCCCGAAATGTCGTAATGCAAGACCTGACCCCGGAGCGGGGCGCGGAGGCGGGCGGGGGTGACGCGCTCGATGGTGATGCGGTCGGCGCCCATGAAGCGGGCGAGGGAGGCGAGGGTCTCGGCGAGGCCCGCCAGCATGGCGTCGCGGTCCACCGCCGGCTCGCCCGCGGTGCGCGCCTGGCCGCGGGCGGCCCAGGGCTCGAAGTGGACGTGGCGCACGTCCAGGCGGCGCTCGGCCCGCTGCGCCTTGGCGTCGAGCCGGCCGATCAGCTGGCCGTGGTGCAGGATCGGCAGCGTGTAGTAGCCGTGCACGCGCTTGGGTCCCGGCGTGTAGACCTCGATGCGGTAGTCGAAGCCGAACAGGCGCGAGACGCGCTCGCGGTACCAGAGGAGCGAGTCGAACGGTGCGAGCAGCGTGGTGCCCACCGACGCCGCCGGCCGCCGCGCGGCCCGCGCGAGCAGCGGCACGTCACGCGCCAGCGCGAGCCACGGGGTCTTCGTGCCTTCCACCTCGAGGCTCGCGACCTCACCGTCCGCCTGCATCGCGCGCAGGGCGGCCCGCCGCGCGGCCGTCGCGCCGCGCGGATACGTGAGGTAGTGGGTGAGGTCGATCTCCGGCGCGGCGCCCATCGCGTGCAGCGAGCGCTCGATGTGCCAGCGGTGGAACTGCTCGGCCGATACCGCCTCGGCAGCCCACGCGGCCGGCACCGTCCGCTCCATCAGGTCGAAGCGCTTCTGGAAGTGACGCCGTGAGTGGATCGTCACCGCGCCGGTCATCCACAGGTAGTGCAGCGCGTGCTGCGCCGGTCGCCAGTTCCACCAGCCTCCGCGGCCGCGGGGCGGCCGGCGTCCCTCGAGGTCGCCGTGGCTCATGGGCCCGTTCGCCCGGATAATTTCCACCACGCTGGCCAGAAGCTTGCGGTTCGTGCGCAGCCAGCCCGACCACCCGGTGTGCCGGATCCGGTAGTCGAGCATCGCCCGCTTCCACCACGGCAGCATCGAGATCGGCACGAGGCACGCGGCGTGAGCCCAGTACTCGAGCAGGAGACGGCGGCGATACACCAGGCGGTCGAGCCGCGCCCGGTCGTACGGGCCGAAGCGGCTCCATACCGTGAGGTAGTGGGCGCGCTCGAGCACGTTGATCGAGTCCATCTGGATACCGCCCACGTCCTCGGCGAAGCGGGTGAGCCGCGCCGGGGTGAGCCGGTGCGCGCGCGGGCGGGCCAGATGCTGGCGGTGGAGGAAGAGCGCGGCCACCGCGCGCCGGGGAACAATCCGTTGCGGCATCGGCTCAAGAGAGTACCATCCAGGGACGGCGCCATGGCGACACGTCGTTTCCTGATCGGTCTCCTGCTCACCGGGCTCCTGACCGGCGTCACCGCCGCACCGGCTCGCGCCGTCGAGTATCGGCTCGAGGTCGTCAACCTCTGGGAGACCGCGCTGTACGCCTACGCAAAGGCCGCCGAGCTGCACGACGGCGCGTCCGGCCCCGGGCTGGAGCGGTTCCAGCAGAGCCTGGACGACGCAACCATGTCGCGGGGGGTGGTGCTCGGCGACCGCACGCTGCGGTGGGCGAGCGAGAGCGTGGCCCGCGCCTACGGCACCACGCGCGTGCTGGCCGAGATCCGACCCGGCGGCGACGGCCATCCGATCTGGGACGAGGTGCGCTGGGAGGGCAAGCCGGGAGAGCGCAGTGTGTGGATGGTGCTGCCGAGCGGCCGCGGCCGGCCCGAGCGGCTCTATCGCGCGGTGCTCAAGGGCGACGGTCCCCCACGCCAGTTCCAGCCGTACGTGCCGACGCGGGGCACCCGCAGCGCGGCGGTGAAATACCCGCTGGCGTTTCTCTGGGCCTACGAGTCGCGCGGCACCGTGTGGGATCGCTACGTGTCGGGCAGCATCGACCTCAGCCAGGGCATCGCCGCGGTGGTCGGGGAGAACGACAACCAGAGCCTGCCCGATCAGGTCTACCTCATCGTGGAGCAGGGCGCGCAGCCGACCACCTACAAGGCCATGCTCCTCTGGCGAGAGCCCGCCTACAACCAGCAGGCCCCGAGCCAGGTCAACCCGATGCCGAAGTAGTCCGGGCCGGCCGGGGACGCTAGCCGGCCAGCGCCCCGTGCTGTCGCAGGTACTGCAATCCCAGCCGCGCGTCTTCGACGGACACCTCCAGCACGCCGGGTAGCGTCGCGAACGCGGGATGACGCGCCACGCTGGGAACGCCGATGCCGATGGTGCCGGTGCCGGGCGTGGCGTGACGGTCGCGGTGGGCGCCGCACGGGAGCTGGCAGTCGTTGAGGTGGAAGGCGACCACCCGCTCGAGGATGCCCTCGGCGGCGAGGGCGTCGGCCAGGCGCTGGCCCGCATCCTCTCCCGCGAGGTCGAAGCCCGCCGCGTGGAGATGACACGTGTCGATGAGCAGGCCGAAGCGCTCGGCCGGCGCCCCCACGTCGCGCACGAGGCGGGCCAGCTCCGGGATGGTCTGGCCCAGCTCGCTGCCCTCGCAGGAGTTCTCCAGCAGCAGGCGCGGGCCGGCGGGCATGCGCTCGATCAGCTCGCCGAGCTTGCGGGTGGCCATCGCGAGCGCCTCGTCGAGGCTCGCGTGGCCCTTCGAGTAGCCGACGTGGAAGCAGACCGCGTCGATGCCGACCTCGGCGGCGACCTTCAGATCGGCGAGCAGGCTCGACACCGAGGAGTTGCGGATGCGCCCCTCGGCGCTGGCGAGATTGATCAGCAGCGAGCCGTGCGCCACCCCCCAGGTGCCGCGGCCGCGCAGCCCCTCCGCGAGCGCGACGCGGTCGGCGGGCTCGGGGACGCCGTAGTTGCCGAAGCGGCCCGGGTCACGCAGCACCGTCTGGTAGACGTCGACGCCTTCCGCGGCGAGCAGCGGCGGGATGGTGGCCAGCGGCGGATCGATCGAGAGTCCGACGCGCATCCCGGTACTCTACCATCCACGAACGGAGTGCGCGGCCGTCATGATCCGCGCGCGAGGCGCGGCAGCACGGTCCGGCCGAACAGCTCCACGGTGCGCACCGGGTCGGCGGCCAGGCTCACCGTGAACATGAGCTGGGTGACGCCCGCGGCCTCGGCCGCGCGGACCTGCGCGAGGCAATCGTCGGGGGTGCCCGCGATCGCGAGGCGCGCGCGCAGGTAGTCGAAGAGCCCGAGCCGCCGGGTGAGCGCGGAATCCATCTCGCGCCGGCGGGTGGTGTAGCTCGCGCGCAGCGCGTGCACCGCGGGCACCAGGTCGGCGGGCACGCCGCGGCCCTCCGGATCGGGCCCCAGGATGTAGGCGGCGACGAAGCCCAGGATGTTGCCGAGCTTCTCGAGCGCGGCCTCGCGCGGCTCGGCCACGTCGAGGCACGCGATGGACCAGACGTCCACGTCGGCGGCGGTGCGGCCGGCCGGACCCGCGCCCTCGGCGAGCAGCGCGCGCACGCGGCTCACCTCGGGCGCGCCGAGGCCGTAGTTGACGAAGGCGCCGTCGGCGGCCGCGCCCACCGCGCGCAGCGCGGCCGGTCCCGAGGCCGCCGCGTACACCGGCACCGCCCGCTTCACCCACGGCAGATGCGTGGCCGCTCCGCGCCACGCGGCGGGCGTCCCGGAGAGCGCGGCCCGCAGGAACGCGAGACCTTCGCGCAGCTCCGCGGTCCGGCTGGGCGCGCCGCCCACGTTGGCGACGCCGCTGTGGCCGGCCCCGACGCCCAGGATGGTCCGGCCTCCCGCCGCCGCGTCCACCGAGGCCGCGGCCGACGCGGTGATGGAGGGATGGCGCGTGACCAGGTTGGTGACGCACGTCGCGAGGGTCACCCGGGACGTCGCGGCGGCGGCCAGCGTCATGGCGACCCACGGGTCGAGCGCGTTGCCCGGCGTGTCGGCGATGCCGACGAGATCGAAGCCCAGGTCCTCGCCGAGGCGGGCCATGCGCGCGGTGTACTCCGGGGTGTAGGGCCAGAAGAAGAAGCCGAAGCGCATCGCGCCGGGCTACGGCTTGGCCGGCGGATACTCGCGCGAGTAGGGCGGGGTCTTGAGGAACTCCTCCGGCTTGTAGGTCCAGAACTGCGAGACGGCCGGATAGGTGTG
Organism: Candidatus Methylomirabilota bacterium; assembly: GCA_035315345.1. Taxonomy (NCBI): domain Bacteria; phylum Methylomirabilota (SeqCode); species Candidatus Methylomirabilota bacterium. Next base: position 59,764 of record DATFYA010000058.1, on the reverse strand, counting down.
GATCACGGTGGTGGCGAGCTTGCCGCCGACCTTGTCGACCCGCAGCATGTACACGTTCTCGGTGGGATTGCCCCACTCGTCGAGCTTGATGGGCCCGCGCGGATCCGGCGTGGTCTCGATCGCCCGGCGGATGGCGGCGACCATCTTCTCGCGATCCTCGACCTGTCCGCCGAGCGCGTTCGCGGCCTCGGTGATCCAGCGCCCGCTGCTGTACATCACCGCGTGGAAGTACGCCGGGGTGCGGCCGAGCCGCGCCTCGGCCAGCTTCATGAAGGCCTGGTTCGCGGGCGTCTGCAGGGTCGGGCTCCAGAGCAGCGAGCCGATGGTGCCGACCGCCTCGTCGCCCATGCCGCGCAGCGCGCTCTCGTCGATCATGACCCCGGTGCCGATCAGCGGGGTCTTGCCCCGCAGGCCGGACTCGCCGTACTGTTTCACGAAGCGCACCGCCTGGCCGGCCACGAAGACCGCGCAGATCGCGTCCGCGTCCTTCGAGACCTGCGAGAGGTACGGCGCGAAGTCGAGCGCGTTCAGGGGGACCCAGATCTTCTGGACCACGCGGCCGCCGCCGTCCTCGAAGACGCGCTGGAAGCCGCCCGCCTCCTCGTGGCCGAAGCCGTTGTCCATGGCCAGGACCGCGACCCGCTTGTACTTGAGCGTCTTGGCCGCGTAGTCGCCGAGCGGATGCATGATCTGGCTGGCTGCGAAGTTGGAGCGGAGGATCCACTTGGCGATCTTGCGCTTGGTGAGGTCGTCGGGCGTGGTGAGGAACAGCGTCGGCAGCTGATCCTTCTCGATCAGCGGCACCAGGCTGTTGCCCACGTTGACCAGCAGCACGCCGGCGAGGACGTGGATCCGGTCGTGCCCGACCAGCTTGCGATACTTCGCGATGGCGGTGGCCGAGTTGCCCTCGTCGTCCTCCTCGAACAGCTCGATCTTGCGGCCGCCCGCCTGATAGCCCGCCTGCTCGAGGGCCAGCTTCAGGCCGTCGAGCATGTCCTTGCCGGCCTGCGCGAAGATGCCGGTGAGCGGGCCGATGTAGCCCACGCGGATGGTCTCGGCGGCCGCCGCGGGCCGGGCCGCGAGCGCGACGAGGGTCAGGACGGCGGCGATCGACGCGAGGCGGAGCACTCTCATGGACGAGCGTCCGGCCCGCGCTAGTCGCAGAACTTGCACGGGGGGTTGTTGCGGTCGTAGACCGGCAGCTTCAGGTACTCCTCCTGCTTGTAGGTCCAGAACTGCGAGACGTTCGGATAGGTGTGGATGACCGTGTTCTGCAGCTTGCCCCCGACCCGCTCCACCTTGCGGATGTAGACGTTCTGGCTCGCGTTGCCCAGGTCGTCCATCTTCATCGGGCCACGAGGGTCTTCGGTGATCGACACCTTGCGGAGCGCGGCCAGGAACTTCTCCTTGTTCTCCACCTCGCCGTTGATGGCCTTCAGCGCCTCGTAGTACCAGCGCGCGCCGGTGTAGCCCTCCGCGGAGTAGAGCGAGGTGGCGCGGTTGTAGCGCTTCTCGTAGGCCGCCGAGAACTTCCGGTTGGCCGGGGTGTCGAGCGCGCTGCTGTAGATGAGCGAGGTGATGACCCCGAGCGACTCGTCGCCCATGCCCTTGAGCACGTTCTCGTCGGTGAGGGTGCCGATGCCGATGAGCGGGATCTTGCCCTTGAGGCCGACGTCGCTCCACGTCTTGATGAAGCGCGGCGACAGGCCGCCGGTGTGGCAGGCGTAGACGCCGTCGATGTCCTTCTTGAGCGACGCCAGGTAGGGCGAGTAGTCCTGGATGGTCAGCGGGGTCCAGATGCGCTGCACCACCTTGCCCCCCAGGTCCTCGAAGACGCGCTGGAAGCCCGCGTTGGATTCCCAGCCGAAGGCGTAGTCCATGCTGATGGTGGCCACGCGTCGGAGGTTCATCTGCTTGTAGGCGTAGTCGCCGAGGGGATGGGTGGCCTGGCTGCTCGTGAACGAGGTGCGAACGATCCAGCGGACCGGCTTGCGCTGGGTGATGTCGTCGGGCGCGGTCACCGGGTAGATCGTGGGGATCTTGTTCTGCTCGACGTAGGGCGCGACCGCATAGCCGGTGGCGGCGAGCAGGCCGCCGGCAAGGGTGTGCACCTTCTCCTGCTCGACGAGCCGCCGGATCTTGGTGAGCGCGCCGGTCGGCTCGGGATCCGAATCCTCGACGATGACCTTCACCTCGCGGCCGGCCACCTTGTTGCCCACCTCTTCCCAGAAGAGGTTGAAGCCGTCGGTCATGTCCTTGCCGGTCTGCGAGAAGTTGCCGGTGAGCGGCCCGAAGTATCCGATACGGATCGGGTCGGCCGCGCGCGCCGGTCGCACCGTCGCGGCGGCCGCCGCTCCGGTCATCGCCATCAGGAACTGTCGTCTGCGCATGGATTGGCCTCCTGGCCGGGACGATGCGGAGTCTTGGGCCGCTACAGTAGGGAGCGCGCCCGGATTTGTCAACCGCGCCGGGCTTGACACGGCGAAGACGCGTCGGCAGAGTCTCAGCCATGCTCAACGCGACCCGCGATCTCGTCCTGCCCACCACGATCACCGGCTCCTACCCGCGTCCCCACTGGTTCACCGAGGAGCTGCGCGGCCGTGGGTTCAAGGACGCCCTGGGCGACTCGCGCTTCCGCGAGCAGTATCTCGACGCGGTGACGTGCCTGGTGCGCGAGCAGGAGATGGCCGGACTCGACATCGTCACCGACGGCGATTCGCGCTTCGACCTCACGGTGGGCGGCAAGTCGTGGTTCTACTACGTGATCGAGCGCCTGCGCGGCATCACCGGCGCGCAGGACCGCTCCACCGGCGGCGGCTGGCGGGCGCTGCGGCCGGGTCATATCCTCTACGAGGTCATGGAGGCCTACCAGCCAGCGGTGGTGGGCGCCCCCCTCGCGGGCGCGGGGCTGCAGTACGCCGCCCTCTTCAAGGCGGCCCAGCGGCTCTCGACCCGGCCGGTGAAGTTCGGCGCGATCACCGCCCAGTCGCTCGCCAAGATGCTGGTCAACCGCCACTACGGCAGCGACCGTGACGTGATCCTGGCCCTCGCCGACATCTTCAACGCCGAGCTGAAGGAGGTCGCGGCGTCGGGCTGCCGGGTCATCCAGATCGAGGAGCCGCAGCATCACATCGGGGGCGCCGCCGGCGCGTCCGACAAGGATCTGGAGTTCTATACCGAGGCGGTGAACCGCGAGATCGCCGGCCTCGACACCGAGGTCTGGCTGCACACCTGCTGGGGCAATCCCAACCAGCAGCCGCTGCACTGGGATCGCCCGTCGTACGAGCGGTCGCTGCCGTACCTGCTCGCCACCCACGCGGACGTGCTCACGCTGGAGTGCGCCTCCACCAACGGCCGGGACCTCCCGCTCCTCGCGCGGCATCGCACCGACAAGAAGATCGCGATCGGGGTGGTGAACCATTCGACCGCGGCGGTGGAGCCGCCCGAGATCGTGGCCGATCTGATCCGGCGGGCGCTCGAGTACGTGCCGCCGGAGCGGCTGATCCTCTCCACCGACTGCGGCTTCGGACGGGAGGGGCTCGCGCGGCGCATCGCGTTCTACAAGAGCGTGGCCATCAACCTGGGCGCCAATATCGTGCGCCGCGAGCTGAAGCTGCCGGAGGCGGAGATTCCCGCCGCCGACCCGCGCTTCACCTTCGCGGGCTGACCACTCTTCCTCTCCTCCCGGGGAGAGGGCAGGGTGAGGGGAAACGAGGAGACACCGATGCCGACGATCAAGGTACGAGACCTGGCCTGGGCCCGCCTGCACGCGCCGGACCTGGACGCGATGGAGGAGTTCCTCACCCACTTCGGCCTGATCCGGGCCGCGCGCACGCCGACCGCGCTCTACATGCGCGGCACCGATCCGGCTCACCACCTCCACGTCACCGAGAAGGCGCCCGACGCCGGCTTCGTGGGCTTCGCCTACCACGCGGCCAGCGAGGAGGATCTGACCCGGGTGGCCACGGTGCCCGGCGCCTCGAGCGTCGAGTCCATCGACGAGCCGGGCGGGGGCAAGCGGGTGCGGCTGCGGGAGCCGAACGGCTACCAGATCGAGGTGATCTGGGGGCTCGAGCAGCTGCCGCCGATCGCGGTGGATGTCACCCCGATGAACACCGGGCCCGAGCCGCTGCGGCGCGCGGGCACCCTCATGCGGCTGCGCAAGTCGCCGACGCCGATCAAGCGCATCGGCCACGGGGTGATGGGCACGCCGAAGGTGCGGGAGACCGTGCAGTGGTTCCGCGACACCCTCGGCTTCATCGGCTCCGACGACGTGTACGCGGGCCAGAAGGAGAACCTCATCGGCTCCTTCAACCGCTGCGATCGCGGTGACGAGTACACCGATCACCACACGCTCTTCTGCGTGCACAACGAGCGGGCCGGCATGAACCACGTCTCGTTCGAGGTGCCCGACGTGGACGCGGTGTTCAAGGACCACGAGTACCTGATCCGGCTCGGCAAGTACGACCACATGTGGGGCGTGGGCCGGCACCTGCTGGGCAGCCAGGTCTACGACTACTGGGCCGATCCGTGGGGCCGCGTGCACGAGCGCTGGGCCGACACGGATCGACTGAACGCGCGCAGCGGATCGAACCTGCTTTCCGCCGAGGAGGCGCTCGTCAGCCAATGGGGCGAGAACCCGCCCGAACGGTTCATCCGGCACGTGACGACGTAGCCGAGCCGCTGGCCCGCTTGCGGGCCATCTGCCGGGCGCTGCCCGGGACGTCGGAGAAGGTCTCGCACGGCGAGCCCCACGTTCTGGGTGGGAGGCAAGATGTTCGCCTCGCTCGACAACCATCACCACGGGGCGCCGCACGTGGCGGTGTGGCTGGCGATGCCGCTCGGCGCCCAGGAAGCCCTCGTCTACGCAGACCCGAAGCGCTACTTCGTGCCGCCCTACGTGGGCAAGCGCGGCTGGGTGGGCATGCGGCTCGACGGCCGGCCGAGCTGGAAGAAGGTCGAGCAGATCGTCCGCGAGTCCCACGCCTCGGTCTCCCCCTCTCCCCTCCGGGGAGAGGGCAGGGTGAGGGGCGCTAGGGTGAGGGGCGCTAGGACCAGACGTCCTTCGGGAACGGCAAGCCCTCGAGATCCGCGTCGCTGAGCGGGGCGTCCTTCTCCACGCCGATCTGATCGAGGAACCAGTAGATCTGCCGCAGATGCTGGGCGCAGTGCCACGTCGTGCGCTCCATGAGCTCGGGCGCCGACTGCGGACCGTAGTAGGTGCTCACCTCGCCGTCGCACCAGCCGGGCTTCCCGAAATACGCGCGCAGCCGCCGGCGCACCGTCTCGCCGTGTCGCGCCACCGCCTCGCCGTCGGCCATCGTGGCCGGCGCGTTCTCCTCGAACCACGTCCCGTCGAGATGACCCTGCTCGCGGGTGTCCACGAACGACGCGGCGACCCGGAAGACGTGGAAGCCCAGCTGGTGCACGGTGCGATCGCGCTCGGGGTACTTCATGCCGAGGTGCTCGCGCGGCACCTGGCGGATGGCGCGCTGGGTGGCGGCCAGGACCATGTCCATTCGCTCGGCCAGCTGGGCGGGCGGGAGCTTCTGCGGGGCACGATAGGCGACGCCGACCAGCTCGGCCAGCGCCTGGGGATTCCAGCCGTGGACGACGCGGTCGCCCACGATGGTGGCGGGCACCCGCATCACGCCGAAGCGCTGGAGATCAGCGCGGCGCGCCGGCTCGGCCTCGACGTCGAACCCGTCGAAGGCCACTCCCCATGACGAAAGCAACTCTTTCGTCTTGGCGCAGGAGCTTCAGCCCTGGCGGTAGTAGACGCGGGCCTTCTCGACCATACCTTGGACCGGGTTAACGGTCCCGCTTCCTCCGGCGCGCGACGGCCAGGAGCCCGGCCGCGCTGCTGCCCAGCAGGAGCAGCGTCGCCGGCTCGGGAACCGGCGTCGGCGGATTGATGACGTCGCCCGCGCCGAAGGTCACGTTGTCGATTTGAAAGCCGAACGGCTCGTTCCCGGTGATGAAGAACGAGATGCCCTTGATCACGCTGCCGCCGGTGGAATCGGCCAGGCCGTAGAACTCGAACCCTTCAACCGAGTTGCTGATGCTCCCGAGCACATTGCCGTTGGCATCATAGGCCTCGATCGAGGTGCTGTTCACCGCGTCGAAGAACCCGCCCTTCAGGCCAACGCCGGCCACCGGCACACTGAAGAAAATCGAGATCGGCCCGTTGAATTGAGGGCTGCCGCTCAGGACCGGACTGGTCGCGCCGGGCGCGCTATCGGTCACCGTGACCGTGTTCGGTGACGCGGCGTCCAGAGCGAGGGGGCCGGTCGGTGTGTGATCGGTGAGCGTGACGGGGAAGCCGCCGCCGGCGGTCTGGCCCACGAAATTCCCGGCGAAGCTCACCGTGACGTCACCCAGCGTCGGCACGCTCGGGAAGGTGAACGACGGATTTACGGTTTCGACCGGCACTTCGTCGAACGTGATGACCGGCGCGAGCGGCGTGAACGCGCCGGGGCCCAGGTCGATCAGGGCCGCGCCGGCATCGGTGGCAACGAACGGACAGAGCGTCAGGAATGACGCGGTGAGCCACGTGGCGAGTCTCATCGTGCACCTCCGGGGAAGGATGCCGGCGAGGGTAACACGCTGCGCTAGCCCGAGCGAGGAATCGCGTGTTCGCGTCTCGCTCAGCGCCGGGAGCGCCGCGGCGCCCGTCGGATCGCGCGTCGGCTCAGTCCGAAAGCGGGAGTCGGCGGATTCCTCAGGAGCGGGCGAGGCCGAACGCGTCGGCGTAGCGCGAAGCGTTGTTCCGAGGCGGCGCGGGATCAGCCAAGCCGCACACGGCCGCGTCACCGTGCCTTGGCCCCCCGCGGGTCGATGGTCTCGGGAAAGCATTGCCAGACGACGCCGCCGTTGCTGGCGTCTCGGCCGTACAGCACGAAGAGATCGGTCGGGGCCCGGCGGTCGGTGACACCTTTTATCTTGCGGCCGTCTTCCATCACGTAGGTCGCTTTGCGACCTTCCTTCTCCCGATGGTCGATGGCCTTCGTGCAGTCGCCCACGTTGGGATATGCGGTCTGGAGCATCCACGCACCCGGCTTGGGATCGTGCGTCTGGGACCAGAGCACCCACGCACATTCGGCCGAGGCCGACGCGGCGAGAGCGAACGAAAGGCCGCACGCGGCGATCACGAAGAACAGCGAGCGTCTTGTCATCGATGAACCTCCGCTATCGGGTGAGTATCCATGAAAGCCCGAAGGTGGCACGAAGGGAAGGCGCCTCGCTTCGGGCAAATGGTCGGATGTGGGGGCTCGACACCCGGCGGGATTCAGCCTACCGCGGCGCGTCGGATCGGTCTAGCGGATCGGCCGACTCGGACGGACCCCTCCCGCCAGAGCATGAGGCAGCCGAGATGAGCGAACACGGCCTCGCGCGCCTCGGTCACCGCGGTATTGACCGCGGGTCACGCGGATCGCCTCGTCAGGAGCGGGCGAGGCCGAACGCGTCGGCGTAGCGCCGCCAGGCGTCGAGGTGGCTGCCGTATTTCCGGTGGCCGGCGGTGTGCTTGGCCGAGGCGAGCAGCAGGCGGTCGCGATCGGCCGCGGTGGAATGGCGGTAATCGTCGAGCAGACAAATGCCCAGCTCCTGGTTGTGCGGGTCGTTGCCCGCCTTGACCGCGCCCACCGCGAGGGTCTGCACCAGCGCGTCGCGGTCGGCGCCGGAGCGCAGGTACGCGGCGGTCCAGTCCATGGCCTCGAAGGCGCGCAGGCCGTCGAGGGCGTCGTCGAGGCGGCGCAGCACCTCGGCCGGCGTGAGCGCGTCGGAGCCCTTTGGCGGCTCGACCTTCACCGGATGGTTGCCCGGCGTGTGCTTCTGATGATGCGCGGCCCGGGTGACGAAGGCGGCGGCCACGAACAAGAGCTTCAGCCGGTGCGGGTGCTCGAAGGTGTCGAAGAACCAGCGCACCGTGTTGCAGTACTCGTAGCTGTGCTGGGGCATCGAGTACGAGTTGGGATCGCCGGTCTCCATGATGAGCTGGGCGGAGGCGAGCTGGATGGTGTCGATGATCTGGCGGTGGCCCCGGCCGGTCTTGAGCAGCGCCACGATCAGGTCGATGAAGGCCGGCTCCTGTCCGCTGAGGATCGCCTCCTGGAGCGCGAGCGACTCCACCGGGGTGAGCGCGTCATCGTGGGTGAGCAGCTCGCGGTCGCGATTGTCCAGCAGGTTCTGGACGACCAGGCAGCCCATCTCGTAGGTCGAGTACCAGCGCGGCCCCACCGCGATGTCGGGCACGCCCGCGTAGAGGATGGGGTGCGCGTTCGCCCAGCCGACCGCGCGAGCGAGCTCCGCGGCGGCGCGCGCGCGGTAGGACTTGTGGCCGGTGGTGTAGGACCGGTTGTGGAGCACGCGATCCTGCACGTCGATGAGGCCCGCGAACACGAGCTGGGCGAGCAGGCTGCTGCGTCGCGCCGGATCCTCCATCGCCTCCTGCCACAGGCCGAGGAAGACCCGATAGGCGCTGATGACCTCGCCGCGCTGCACGAGGGTGAGCCAGCTATTGAGCTTCTCCGACCAGGTGCCTTCGATGGCGAGCGGGCTCTGGTCCGGCCAGTGCACCTCGGGCAGGGGCGGCTTGCCCTCGAACTTGATCTCGTAGAGCCGCACGTAGTGGCCGGGCATCTTGCCGAGCAGCTGATTCCACGGGTCGAGCCCGGTGGGCACGTACCAGATGGTCTGGGCGAACGGCAAGTACCGCAGCTCGGGCGGCATCAGCGGCAGCAGGTCGATGCCCGCCCGCGAGCTGAGCAGGCAGTGGTCGTTGTTGACGAAGCGCACCACACCGTCGTCGAGGCGCTGGTGGTAGGGCACGTGGGTGTAGGGCGCGTGGATGCGCACGATCTGCCCCACCAGCTCGGGGATCGGCACGCGGGCCCGCACCAGGTCGTAGAAGATGTCGCTGGCCGCGGCCTGGTCCCGCTCCAGGATCTTCTCCTCGAGTCGCGCATAGGCGGTGCCGAGTTCGGGACGCACGGACCGGTCGATGGAGAGGGCCATGGCGACGCTCCTTTGCGAGTTGCCGTGACTGTGTCACGCGAGCCCCGGGCTGTCAAATGCGCAGGGGTTGGCGCCGGCCTCGCGCTCTGATAGGCTGCCGCGCACATGGCCGCGAGCACCGCTCCGAGCGCGGGAGGACTGAGGCAGATTGCCTGGCTGGACTGTCCGGGCGGCGGCCAGGTCTCCGTCGACGGCACCACCGCCTACGTGGCGCACATGAAGGCGCCGCACGGCACCTCGATCGTGGACGTGAGCGATCCCGCGAGGCCGCGCGTGCTCGCCACTCTCGAGGTGCCGCCGCACACGCACTCGCACAAGGTGCGCGCGGCCAACGGCCTCATGCTGGTGAACCGCGAGGCGCAGCCCGCGCAGCCGCCGCCGCGCGGGGTGACGGGTGGCCTCGTCATCTACGACGTCTCCCAGCCCGGACGGCCGCGCGAGATCACGTTCTGGAAGTGCGGCGGCGCCGGCGTCCATCGCTTCACCTTCGACGGGCGCTACGCCTACATCTCGCCCGAGATGGACGGCTACGTCGGCAACATCGTGATGATCCTCGACCTGCAGGATCCGGCGCGCCCGAGGGAGGTCGGGCGCTGGTGGATGCCGGGGCAGTGGACGGCGGGCGGCGAGCAGCCATCCTGGTCGGGTCGGCATCATCGCTGTCACCATCCCATCCGATCCGGCGACCGGCTCTACGTGAGCTACTGGCACGGCGGCTTCGTCATCCTCGACATCGCGGACATGGGCAAGCCCCGCTTCGTCTCCGGGCTCGACTGGAGCCCGCCCTACATCACCCCGACCCACACCGCGCTGCCGATGCCGATGCCGCTCCACGGCCGCCGCATCATGCTGGCCGCCGACGAGGACGTGGCCAAGACCGCGCCGGGGCCGCCGTCGTTCATGTGGCTGGTGGACATCACCGACGAGCGGCATCCGGTGCCGATCTCGAGCTTCCAGATCGACGGCATCGACGGCGAGCCGCAGCCCGAGTTCACCGGCTGCCATCAGCCGTGCGAACGGGTCACCGGGACCGAGATCCCGGTGGCGTGGTTCGCCCACGGCCTCCGGGTCGTGGACGTGGCCAACCCGCACGCCCCGCGCGAGGTGGCCCACTTCCTGCCCGAGCCGCCGGCCGGCCACGCGCGCGTGTCGAGCAACGACGTGGAGATCGACGGACGGGGCCTGATTTATCTGATCGACCGGGGCCGCGGTCTGCACATCCTGGAGCGAGTCTAGCTCTCCGCCTGGCCGCGTTTCACAGCCGCCGCGGCCCGGTGTCTACCGGGCATGAACAACCGAACCGATCACGGCTTCCTGGTTCTCGCGGATGTGTCGGGCTTCACCGCCTTCGTGACCACGACCGAGCTCGAGCACGGCTCCGAGATCATCGCCGCCCTGCTCGACGAGGTGATCGAGCACCTGTCGCCGCCGCTCGAGATCCAGGAGATCGAGGGCGACGCGGTGTTCGCCCTGGGCGGGGAGGACGCGCGGCTGCCCCGCAGCCGGCTGCTGCAGGTACTGGAGGACGCCTTCGTCGCCTTCAAGACACGGCAGCGCGCTCTGCAGCGGGATGAGACGTGCGGGTGCGGCGCGTGCCAGCAGATCTGGCGGCTCGATCTCAAGATGGTGGTCCACCACGGCCCGTTCCTGCGCCACACCGTGGGGGGGCGCAGCCGGGTCACCGGCACCGCGGTGATCCTGGCGCACCGGCTGCTGAAGAACGACGTCGCGCGGGCGGGCGGCTATGCGCTGCTCACCGAGCCGGTGGTGCGGTCGCTCGGGATCGATGCGGCGGCGGCCGGGCTGGCGGCGCATACCGAGCGCTACGAGTACCTCGGCGATGTGCGGTGCTTCGTGCGGGATTTGACTGCCGGACCCCTCGCTACCGGGCCCCTCACCCTGCCCTCTCCCCAGGGGGGAGAGGGAGAGAGGGAGAGGAGAGAGAGCTATCCGCAGGCGATCGCGTAGACGTCGTTGACGCCGTCGGGCAGCCGGTCCTCGCTCCAGGCGCGCCCGCCGTCCCGGGTGCCGAAGACCTGCCCGGTGCGGCTCACGCAGTAGACCGAGTCGGCGTCGCGCGGATGCAGCGCGACCGCCATCATCGTGCTCTCCGCCTTCACCCCGCGGTCGAAGCGCGTCCACGTCTCGCCGAGGTCAGCGCTGCGGTAGAGCGAGCCGTCCTCGCTGCGCGCGGCGGGACTCAGGCAGGCGTACAGCACGCGCGGGTCCTGCGGCGATACCCGGATGTCGCGGCTGTAGGTCAGCGGCGAGAACCGGCCGACCTCCATGTCCTTCCAGTGCGCCGCCTGGTCGGTGCTGCGGAAGAGGCCCATGCGCAGGGCCAGGAACACGGTGCCGGAAGCGGCCGCGCTCACCGCGAGGGCGTGACCGTCCAGCATGCCCTCCATCTCGCTGTCGCTCACGATGCGGCTCTTGAGGTGGGGCAGCTCCGACATCTTCACGAGGTCGTCGCTGCAGTCGGCCCAGGTCTGGCCGCCGTCGAGGCTGCGCATCGCGCCGCCGACCTCGAGCGCGGCGTAGAGGTGCTCGGGCCGCGCCGGATCGACGGCCAGCCGCATCACCCGGCAGGCGAACGGCATCTTCACGCGCTCGGGCTGCGTGGCGTCGAGCTTGCGCCACGTCGCGCCCTCGTCGTCGCTGCGAAAGATGCCCACGGGCGAAGCTCCGACGAGGAGCGTGCGCGGATTCGACGGATGCACCAGGATCGACCAGACTTCACCGCCGTCCTCGGGGAAGGGCAGGCGCTCCCAGCGCTCGCCACGGTCGGCGCTCCGGTAGGGGCCCTTCTGGGTGCCCACGTAGACCACGTCCGGATTGGTGGGGTGCACGGTGATGGCCTGCACGTGCACGTCGTCCGGCAGCCCCTTGCTGGACAGGTCCCAGCGCGAGCCGCCGGCCTCCTTGCGGAACACGCCGCTCTTCGTCCCGGACGTCCACCGCGCCGCTCCGACGTAGATGTGAGAGGGACCCGTCGCCGTCGCCATAGCCGCTCCCCTTTCCGGTGACCGCTGTCCGCTGCCGCGAGGTGCGGCCCAGCATAGCAGGCGCGCGGGCCTGCGCAAGATCGGGCGCGATCGCTACGCGCACCACTCCCGCGGGCCGTCGTCGGCGAACCCGCACTGCTCGCACGGGCTGTAGAAGTGCCACGCGGGTGGCATCGCGACGGCCAGCCGCAGGGAGAGATCGTCGCCCACGTTTCGGATGTGGTGCACCGCGCCGCGCGGGACCCACACGATGTCGTCCTTCGCCGCGTCCACCACCACCCCGCCGGTCAGCTCCCATTGCAGGCGCCCGCCCAGCACCACCCACCACTCGTCGAACTCGCGATGCCAGTGCGGCCGGTTGCCTCCGCCGGGCGGCGAGGCGATCAGGGTGACCAGGTTGCGCTCGTCCGCGATGATGCGTCGCGACCACGGCGGCGGCCCCATCCGGGCCACGACCTCCGCGACGCGCGTGCGCAGCGGCGTGGCCGCGGTGCCGGGCGCGGTCGGCCCCGCGGCGAGCTCGTTGATCAGGATGGTGACCGGGGCCGAGACGGTGGACATGGGCAGCCTCCCGGCAGAGAGAATACCCGGCGGCCGAGCGGGCGCAAGCGGTTGCGGCCCGACGACTCGCTCGCTTATCATCCTGCTCGGCGGGGGGCCCCGAGAGGAGGGCGGCCATGTCGCTGACGACGAGGACACTCCATCCGGAATTCGGCGTCGAGATCGTGGATCTCGACGTGGCGCGCGTGGACGACGCCACCTTCCAGGAGGTGGTCGCCGCGTTCGAGGAGCACTCGGTGCTGCTCTTCCGCGGCCAGTCGCTCACCGACGACCAGCAGATCGCGTTCAGTCGCCGCTTCGGCCCGCTGGAGACGACGATCCGCAGCATCGCGTCGCGGGCGGGCACCCCGATCCATATCGCCAATCTCTCCAACGTCGACGCGGAGGACCGCCTCATCCCGGCCGGCGACAAGCGCAACCTCTACAACGCGGGCAACCAGATGTGGCATACCGACAGCTCGTTCAAGCGGGTGCCCGCGCACGCCTCGCTCCTCTCGGCCCGCGAGATCCCGCCGGTGGGCGGTGACACGCAGTTCGCGAGCATGCGGGTGGGCTACGCCCGCCTCCCCGCCGACCTGCAGCGCTTCCTCGACGGCAAGGTGGCGATCCACAGCTTCGTGTACTCGCGCGGGCTGGTGGACGACGCCCTGATGCCGCCCGATCACGCCGCGCAGGTGCCGCCGGTGCGCCAGGCCCTGGTGCGGGCCAACCCGGTCAACGGGCGCAAGGCGTTCTACGTGGGCTCGCACGCCTGCGAGATCGTGGGCATGCCCACCGCGGAGGCGCGCGCCCTCCTGCGCGAATTGCGCGAGGCCGCGACCCGGCCCGAGCTGGTCTACACGCACCGCTGGCGAGTCGGCGATCTCGTGATGTGGGACAACCGCTGCATGCTGCACCGAGGTCGCCCGTGGGACGAGTCGCGGTATCGCCGGGTGATGCATCGCACCACCGTGGCCGGCGCGGGGCCCACCGCCCCCGACGAGGGACCGGCCTCGGTGAATCCGATGCGCCAGGAAGACGTGGCGTGGGGCCGCGCGCAGCTCGAGCTGGTCTAGCCTTGGACGACGTCGTCGTCATCGGGCATCCTCTCGTGCAGCACAAGCTCGGCCTCATGCGGAAGAAGGACACGAGCACCTCCGAGTTCCGCAGGCTGCTCGCGGAGATCAGCATGCTCCTGGCCTACGAGGTGACGCGAGAGCTGCCCACCCACGAGGTGGCTGCGGAGACCCCGGTGGGGCCGACCACGATCCGGCTGCTCGACGGCAAGAAGATCGTGCTGGTGTCGATCCTGCGTGCGGGCAACGGTCTGCTCGACGGCATGCTCGGCATCCTGCCGAGCGCGCGCGTCGGCCACGTCGGCCTCTATCGCGATCCGAAGACGCTGGCGGCGGTCGAGTACTACTTCAAGGTGCCGCAGGACATGCAGGAGCGCGACGCGGTGGTGCTCGATCCCATGCTCGCCACCGGCAACTCGGCGGTGGCCGCGGTGAGCCGCGTGAAGGCGACGCGGGCCCGCTCGATCCGGTTCGTGTGCCTGCTCACGTGCCCGGAGGGGCTCGAGCGCTTCCACGCCGCGCATCCCGACGTGCCGGTCTACACCGCGGCCATCGACAGCCATCTCAACGACCACGGCTACATCGTGCCCGGCCTCGGCGACGCGGGCGACCGCCTCTTCGGCACCCGATGAGGCTCGCGGGCAAGGTCGCGTTGATCAGCGGCGGGGCGCGCGGCATGGGCGCCGCGGAGGCGCTCCTCTTCGCGCGCGAGGGGGCGCGGGTGGTGATCGGCGACATCCTCGACGCGGACGGCAAGCGGGTCGAGGGCGAGATCGGGGGCGCGGGCGGCCAGGCGGTCTACGTGCACCTCGACGTGACCAGCGCGGCGGACTGGGAGCGCGCGGTGGCCGCCGCGGAGTCGCGCTTCGGCCGGCTCGACGTGCTGGTGAACAACGCGGGCGTGGGCGGGGGCAGCCTCATCGAGGACACCACCGAGGCGGCGTGGGACCGCGGCATGGACGTCAACGCCAAGGGCGTGTTCCTGGGCACGAAGGCGGCGATCCCCGCGATGCGGCGCGCGGGCGGCGGCTCCATCGTCAACATCTCCTCGCAGCTCGGCATGGTGGGCATGGAGCGGAGCAGCCCGTGGTACCAGGCCTCCAAGGGCGCGGTGCGCACGCTGACCAAGGCCACCGCGGTGCAGTACGCGCGCGAGCGCATCCGCTGCAACTCGGTCCATCCGGGGCCGGTGGTGACGCCGATGACCGAGGCGCGCCGCCACGATCCCGGCCACTACGAGTACATGGTGTCGCGCATCCCGATGGGGCGCTACGGCGAGCCCGACGAGGTCGCGTACGGAGTGCTGTATCTCGCGTCGGACGAATCATCGTTCGTGACGGGCAGCGAGCTGGTGATCGACGGAGGCTGGACCGCCCAGTAGCCCGGTCGTCTTCCCCGCAGAAAAGGAGAGCCGCGTGATCTACGAGATCCGGACCTACCGCGTGAAGGTCGGCAGCCTGCCCGAGGTCGAGAAGCGCTTCGGCGAGGCCTACGAGAGCCGCAAGAAGATCTCGCCGCTGGCCGCCTTCTGGCACACCGAGATCGGCCCGCTGAACGAGATCATCCACGTGTGGCCCTACGAGAACCTCGGCGAGCGCAACCGCTTGCGGGCCGAGGCGGTGAAGGCGGGCATCTGGCCGCCCAAGATCGCCGAGTTCATCGAGACCATGCAGTCGGAGATCGTGGTGCCGTTCGCGTTCATTCCCGACCTCAAGCCGGCCAAGATGGGCCCCTACTTCGAGATGCGCTACTACACCATGAAGGCGGGCACGCTGCCGGACCTGATCAAGCGATGGGAGTCGAAGATCGAGGAGCGCGTGAAGCTGTCGCCGATCGCCCTGGCCGGCCACGTCGAGCACGGCGAGGCCAACCGCTTCATCCACATCTGGGCCTACAAGAGCCTGGACGAGCGGGCCGCCATCCGGAACACCGCGCGCGAGAAGGGGATCTGGCCGCCCCCGGGCGGCGCGGACACGCTGCACACGATGGCGAACAAGATCATGATGCCGTCCGCGTTTTCCCCCGTGCAGTAGGCGGGCTGCTGAAAAGCAGCCCTCTACGCTGGCAATCCGTCGAGGAAGTCGCGCAGCACGCGGTTGAAGGCCTCCGGCTGGTCGAGGTTCGAGGAGTGTCCGGCGTCCCGGATCACCTCGAGCCTCGCCCCGGAGATCTTCTTCGCCATGTACTCGCAGGGGGCGATGAAGGGCTGGTCTCGGTCTCCCACGATGATGAGGGTCGGCACGTCGATGGCGCCGAGCCCGTCGATCACCCGCGAGCCCTCCTGGGCCAGCATGCCCCGCGCGGCGTGAGCCAGCCCCTGGGCGGAGCGATGGAGGCCGGCCGACTCGCGCACCTCCCGGCTGCGGCCGAGGGCGTCCAGGCCGCGCGTCTCCAGCGCCACCGCACGCTCCTGGGCGCGCTCGTTCCACTGCCGGCGCGCGTCCGCGTTGCGGTAGCCGGGGCCGGAGTCGCAGATCACCAGCGCGCGCACCATCTCCGGATGCGCCAGATAGAAGGCGAGCGAGACGTAGCCGCCCAGGGAGAGGCCGCCGATCACCGCGCGCTCCACCCCGACGTGACCGAGCAGGGCGCGCATGTCGGCCACGGTCTGGTCCGCCGAGTACGCGGCGGGATCGGCCGGGCTCTCGGTCTCGCCGTGTCCGCGCATGCTCCAGCTGATCACGCGGTGGCGATCGCCGAGCGCGCGGTGCTGGTCGTCCCACATCCGCCGGGTGGCCGAGTACCCGTGGCTCAGCAGCACCGCGGGTCCGCGTCCGCTCACCTCGTAGTCGATCTCGATCCCGTTGAGCCTGGCTCGCGTCATGCCGGGGAGTATGCCAGAATCCTCCCATGCTGCGCACCTGGGCCGTGGCCGCGCTGGCCGCGATCGGCATCGTGATGGCGATCGGCCCGGCGTCGGCGGGCGCGCAGGCGCTGACCGAGCTGTCCGCGACCGAGGCGGCCGCGCGCATCCGGGCCGGCACCCTCACCAGCGAGGACCTGATGAAGGCCCTCGTGGAGGTCGTCGAGCGCAAGCGCGATCTCAACGCCTTCATCACCTTCGATCGCGAGCGGGCGCTCGCGGCCGCCCGCAAGGCCGACTCGCTGGCCGCCCGCAAGAGCTTCGCGGGCCCGCTCCACGGCGTGCCCATCGTGGTGAAGGACAACATCCACGTGGCCGGCCTGCCCAACTCCGCGGGCACGCCCGGCCTCCGGGGCTTCGTGCCGACCCGCAACGCCCCGGTCGCCGAGAAGCTGATCCGCGCCGGCGCGATCGTGCTCGGCAAGACCAACATGCACGAGCTGGCCTTCGGCATCACCAGCAACAACGCCGCGTTCGGGCCGGTGCGCAACGCCTACGACCCGGCACGCATCGCGGGCGGCTCCTCGGGCGGCACCGGCAACGCGATCGCCGCGCGGATGGCCGCGGCCGGCCTCGGGTCGGACACCGGCGGCTCGGTGCGCATCCCGGCCGCCCTCAACGGAATCGCGGGCCTGCGGCCGACGCTCGGGCGCTACGCGCAAGAGGGCATCACCCCGATCGCCCACACCCGCGACACCGCGGGCCCGATGGCGCGCGAGGTGGCGGACCTGGTGCTGCTGGACACCATCATCACCGGCACCCGCGATCGGGTGGCCGCGCCGCCCCTGGCCGGCCTGCGCATCGGCGTCGACCGCGCGGTCTTCTTCCGCAACCTGGACACCGAGGTCGAGCAGCTGACCGATGCCGCGCTCGACCGGCTCCGGCAGGCGGGCGCCGAGATCGTCGACGTCGACATGGCCGGACTGGTCGATCTGAACGCCAAGGTGAGCTTCCCGGTCGCCCTCTACGAGGCGAACGTGGACCTGACCGCGTACCTCAAGCGTTACCGGATCCCGCTCGACCTGGCCGGGCTCGCCGGGCAGATCGCCAGCCCGGACGTGAAGGGGCTCTTCGCCTCCGCGATCGTGCCGGGCGCCAAGGACGCGGTCCCGCAGAAGGCGTATCTCGACGCGCTGGCCGCGCGGCCGGCGCTGCAGCAGCTCTACGCCGAGACGTTCCGGAAGCACCGGATCGTGGCGCTCGCGTTTCCGACCACGCCGCTGCCCGCCGCGCCCATCGGCGACGACGAGAAGACGAAGCTCAATGGCGCCGACGTGCCGACGTTTCCCACGTTCATCCAGAACACCGATCCGGGCAGCAACGCGGGTCTCCCCGGCCTCAGCATACCGATCGGCCGCACCGCGGGGGGGCTGCCGATCGGACTCGCGCTGGACGGGCCCGCGGGCAGCGACCGCCGCTTGCTCGGGGTCGGGCTCGCGCTGGAGGCGCTCTTCGGTCGTCTGCCCGCTCCGTGAGGGTCGCCCGATGAGGCTCCTCAGCCCGGCCGAGATGGACCGGCTGCTCCCCGCCGAGACCCACGCGGCTGAGCCGCGGGTGCCTTCCTAGCGCGCCGGATACGCAGGCTGGAACACCCAGGTGTACGGGTATTCCTTGCCGTTGCCGTGGCGGGCCCACGTGCCCTTCGGGTCCGCGATCTCCGGCGCAGGCTCCACCCGCGGAGTCGGGACGTACACCAGCGTCGGCGGCGACGGGACGATCACGATGACCGTCGGTGGCGGCGGTGCGACCATCGGCGGCGGCTCATCCGGGACGTACGAGAAGTCGGCGCAGCAGGAGAAGAACGGGAGGATCGGCGGCCGCGGACGAATGATCGGCGGCCGATTCACCGGCGGGCGGAACACGGGACGCATGCCGCCGGCGGCGACGCCGCCCGATGCGCTCACGGGTCCGGCCTGCGCCCACCCGCTCGCGGGCGCCAGCGCTAGGGTCAGCAGCACGAGACACCGCACCCTCAGCCGAGACATGGACAAAGTGTACTCGCCCGCCTTCCCGCTTGACAACGACCGCCCGGCAGCGTTTTGCTGAAAGCGACGGATGCCGGCGCCGGCATCCGTCGCGCAGTGCACCAAGGAAGGAGATCAGGATGGAGAACACGCCACCCGACGAGCACGGCGCGTCATCGGGCGTGAGTCCGGCCTGATGGCGCGCTCATCCAGCTGAGAGGCACGACGACATCCCGGCCCACGGTCGGGACATGCCGCAGGACGTGGATCCTGCGCGCGAGAAACCGAGGCCCGGCAGGCGGCAGACCGGTTCCGCCTCCGGGCCGTTTTTCTCACGGGCGTTTGTAGGGGGAGGCGCGGCATGGCGCAGTGGGACCGCATCGACGTCGATGGCTCACCGATGCGCCTCTACGTGGGGATGCCGAGCCTCGGCCGGGCATTCCCCGCGGTGATCGTGATCCAGCACGGACCGGGTGTCGACCGGTTCATCGAGGACCGGGTCGAGACCCTCAGCCAGCAGGGCTACCTCGCCATCGCGCCGGATCTCTACCACCGGCAGCCCGAGGATGGCGACATGATGACCCGCATCGGCCGGCTGCGGGATCCCGAGGTCATCAGCGACGTCAACGCCGCGGTGAACTACGCGCGCCGCCTGAAGGACACCCAGCTGGGCGACGTCGGCATCATCGGCTTCTGCATGGGCGGGCGGGTGGCCTACCTGATGGCCGCGTCGAAGCCGGTGTTCAAGGCGGCGGGTGTGTTCTATGGCGGCAACATCATGAAGGCGTGGGGCAACGGCCCGACCCCGTTCGATCTCACGCCCTACGTGCACTGTCCGATCGCGGGCTTCTTCGGCAACGACGACACCAACCCGTCGCCGGCCGACGTGGACAAGATCTCCGCTCACCTCGACCGGTACAAGAAGGCTCACGAGTTTCATCGCTACGACGGGGCCGGCCACGCGTTCCTGAACTTCACCAATGACGAGCGCTACCGCGAGGGGCCCGCGCGGGACGCCTGGGACAAGCTGATCCCGTTCCTGCAGCGGCACCTGCACGCGAGTCGACAGCCGCGCCAGCGGCTCGCCTAGCCGACGCGGAGGATCAGGCCTCCTCCGAGCCCACCGTGGTGAGGCTCGGCAGCCGCCGGTGCGCGGGCGGCGCAACCAGGGGATGGCCCCGCAGCACGTCGTAGAACACCTGGCACCAGGGGCAATCGACGCCGCCGTCCATGCCCGCGCAGGTGCATCGGCCTTCGAACCGACTGGCGACCGCTGCCGCGTGCTCACGATGACTCATGCTCGCCTCCTCATTGCCGGAAGACTAGCCCCGGCTCACGACGTCCGGATGGCAGCCCAGTGAAGAGTGCATGACACCGCGTTTGAGCACAGCAATCAGGATGCCACCCCCCGGCATGGGTGGAAATCTTCGATATCGCGAAAACGCGGGGAGCGATCAGCCGCGGCAACCGCGGGCATGGTTGAACCCGCGCAGATGCGACTCGGTCAATCTGCCCGGAACGAGGCGTGCTCCGCGGTCCAGCGCTTCAGCAGATCGGGATCCGGCTCCTGGGCGATGCCCGGCACGGTGGATGTCGCCACCTCGCCGGGCCCGCTCAGCACGATCTCGGGCTTGCCCAGGTCGTTGGTGTAGAAGTACGACGACGGGAAGATGTCGCCCGGGTAGGTGAAGTTGGGCAGCGTCGCCAGCTCGGCGCAGATCGCGCCGCCGACCGCGCTCTCGAGCATCCCGCCGATCCAGCACGGGATGCCGTGCTGGGCGCAGAGGGCCTGGATGTCGCGGGACTCGGTCAGGCCGCCCACGCGGGCCATCTTGACGTTCACGACCCGGCAGCTCCCGAGGCGGATGGCGGCCTGCACGTGGGCCAGGCTGTGGGCGCTCTCGTCGAGGCACACCGGCGTCTCGATGCGCCGCTGCAGGTCGGCGTGGTTGACCAGGCTCATGCCGTCGTCGGCGAGCGGCTGCTCGATCATGGCGAGGCCGAACCGGTCCAGCGAGCGGAACAGCTCGGTATCGGCCGGCCCGTACGCGGCGTTGCAGTCGATGTGGAAGGTGAACCGCGGGAAGGTCGAGCGCACCGCCTCTACCATGGGGAGGTCCCAGCCCGGGCGGAACTTGAGCTTGATGCGGGGGAAGCCCGCCTCGATGGCCCCGGCGATCTTCTCCATCAGGACGTCGAGCGAGTCCTGGACGCCGAAGTCGGCTCCGACCGCGACCCGGTCCGCGGTGCCGCCGAGAGCCCGGTGGAGCGGCAGCCCCCGCCGCTTGGCCTCGAGCACCCACCAGGTGATGTCCAGCGCGGCCCGCGCGAACTGGTTGCCCTTGATGAAGCCCAGCCGGTCGAGCAGGTCGCGCGACGTCTCGAGGCTCTGGCCGATGATCCGCGGCGCCATGTGCTCGCGCAGCGTGTGGTAGGTGGCCAGGGTGTGCTCGGCCGAGTAGCCCGGGATGTAGGGCGGGCAGCTCTCGCCCCACGCGTAGTGCCCGTCGCTCTCCATGCGGACGAGGATCGTGTCGGTGACGTGCTGGTCCGCGTAGGAGGTGCGCCAGACGAAGGCCAGCGGCAGCTTCAGCCAGTAGATGTCGATCGCGTCGATCTTCACGGGTCAGCGCGCTCGCGCCACGATGAAGAGACGCCGGAACGGGAACAGCGTGCGCCCGTCCGGGCGGGGCGGGTAGGCGCGGGCCACCAGCGCGGCGTAGGCGGCTTCGAAGCGGCCGCGCTCGGGCTCCTCCAGCGCGTCGAGGAGCGGCCGGAGCCAGGTGCCCTTCGTCCACTCCTTGACCGGATCGGCGCCTTCCAGGATCTGCAGGTATTCGGTCTCCCATATGTCGAGCGAAGCCACCTTCGAAGCCAGCACGTCGTAGTAGAAATCCGGGTCGGCCACCGGCGCGGGCCGCAGCAGCGGCTCGAGCCGGCCGCGCCAGGGCCCCGCCAGCGCCGCCTCGGAGATGGCGGTGTGCGAGCGCGCCCCGAAGTTGCGCGGCATCTGTACCGCGAGCATCCCGCCGGCGGTCAGGCCTTCCAGCAGGGCGGGGAACAGGCGCTCGTGCCCGGCGAGCCAGTGGAGCGCGGCATTGGAATAGATGAGATCGGCGGGCCGTGGCGCGCGCCAGGTCGCCAGATCCGCGTGCTGCCAGATGATGGTCGGGGCGGTGGCCGCGGCCTTGGCGAGCATGGCCTGCGAGTCGTCCACGCCGGTGACCCGGGCCTCGGGCCAGCGCTCCTTGATCAGGCGGGTCACGTTGCCGGCGCCGGCGCCCAGGTCGTAGACCTCGCCGGGATGGTCGAGGGCCACGCGGTTCAGCAGGTCGATCGCCGGCCGCAGCCGGTGGTCGGCGAACTTCAGGTACTGCGCGGGGTCCCAGGCCACCCGGGAAGAATACTCCTGATCCCATCCATTTGCCGTTGACGGGTCTCCGCGGCGCCTGGTATACAATCGACCACCTTTGAGCCAGGACTCCCAATCGCGAATCCGGTTCACCGACCCGGGGCTGATCCGCGAGCGCGTCGTCGACGCGCTCCGGGACGCCATCATCGCCGGCCGGCTCAAGCCGGGCGAGCGCATCCGGGAGCGCGAGCTGGTGGCGCTGCTCGGGGTGAGCCGCTCGCCGCTGCGCGAGGCCATCCGCATTCTCGAGACGGAAGGGCTGATCACCTCGCTGGCCTATCGCGGGGCGCGGGTGAGTGACCTGAGCGCGGCGGACCTGCGCGACATGCTCGACGTGCGAATTATGCTGGAGTGCTTCGCGGCCCGGCTGGCCATCGAGCGACTCGACGACGCGGCGCTGCAGGCGATGGAGGAGCAGGTGAATCGAGCGCGCGCGGCCGGCGCGCAGGTCGATCTCGAGGCGAACTTCGAGCTGGGGCTCGGGTTCCACGACATCCTGGTCGCCGCCTCCGGCAATCGCAAGGTCGCGCAGATCCACGAGAGCTTGAAGCGCCACCAGCGGCGCTACCAGCACTTCGCGTTCACCCGCGTCGGCCGCGACCTGCGCGCCCTCGACGAGCACGCCGACATCGTCACCGCGCTCAGGCGGGGCGATCTGGCCGCGGTGGAGCACGGGCTGCGGGCCCACCTCCTGCGCTTCTACGACGAGATCGCTCCGCTCCTGCCGGTGGACTCGGCCCCCGATCCGGACGCGCGATGAGCCACGAGCTGGTGGTCCGCGGCGGCACGGTGGCGACGGCCAGCGCGTCTTTTCGGGCCGACGTGGGCGTCGACGGCGGGACCATCACCGCCCTCGCGCCCTCGCTCCCGCCGGGGCGCCGCGAGATCGATGCCACCGGGCTGCTCGTCCTCCCGGGCGGGGTGGACGTGCACACGCACCTGGACGCCGAGGTCGGCAGCGTCCGCACCGCCGACGACTTCGAGTCCGGCACCGCCGCGGCGGCCTGCGGCGGGGTGACCACGATCTGCGACTACGCCTGGCAGGGGCGCGGCCAGACGCTCACCGGGGCCATCGAGGCGTGGAAGGCCAAGGCGGTCGGACGCTCGCACATCGACTACGGCTTCCACGTCATCGTCGGGGATGCGAGCGACGCGACCCTCGCCGAGATCCCGCGGTTGGTCGACTTCGGCTATCCGAGCCTCAAGGTGTTCATGATCAACGAGTTCCGGATCGCCGACGAGGCGCTGCTCCGGGTGTTCGAGGCCGCCCGCCAGGTCGGGGTCATCGTCAACGTGCACGCCGAGAACGGCGACATGCTCGATCACTGCACGCGCAACCTGCTGGCCGCCGGCCGGCGCGATCCGCGCTACTACGCGCAGAGCCGACCCGCGGCCGCCGAGGCGGAGGCGACCCGCCGGGCCATCGAGTACGCGGCGCTGGTGGATGCCGAGATCTACATCGTGCACCTCTCGTGCGCCGACGCGCTGGAGGCGGTGAGCCGGGCGCGCCGGCGCGGCCTGCGGATCTGGGCCGAGACGCGGCCGATCTACCTGGCCCTCACCGAGGACCGTTACGCGGCCGGCGGCACCGAGGCCGCGAAGTTCGTCGGCGCCCCGCCGCTCCGCACCGCGCGCGACCAGTCCGCGCTGTGGGAGGGCCTGCGCTCGGGTGACATCCAGGCCATCGGCAGCGACAACACCTCGTGGACGGTGGAGCAGAAGGCGGAGGGTGCGGCTGACTTCACGCGGATCCCCTACGGGGTGCCGGGCCTCGAGACCGAGATGCGGGTGATCTACTCCGAGGGCGTGAGCGGGGGCCGGATCGAGCTCCAGACCTTCGTGGCCGCGTTCTCGACCAATCCGGCGCGCATCTTCGGGCTCTACCCGCGGAAGGGCACGATCGCGGTGGGCGGCGATGCGGACATGGTGCTCTTCGACCCGGCCCGTACCGCGGTGGTGGACGAGCGGCGCCTGCACTCGCGCGCCGGCTACGACCCGTTCAACGGGTTCCAGCTGCGCGGCCTCCCGGTGCTGACGCTTTCGCGGGGCGAGGTCGTCGCGCGCGACGGGCAGCTGGTGAGCGAGGCGGGGCGGGGCCGGCACCTGCTGCGCCAGCGGAGCAAGACGGGCGCGTAGTGCCCGGGACTGCAGTGCACCGGTAGTCGCGAGGAACGGAGGCTGGAGATGACGCACATCGGGCGGATGGTTCTGGCGGGGCTGGTGGGGGCGATGCTCGGGCTGGCGGCGGGGCCGGCGCAGGCGGCGTGCGAGCCCGACAAGGTGGCGACCAGGTATCCGGGGCTCGCGGGGAAGACCTTGAAGGTCGGGCTCGATCCGACGCTGCCTCCGATCATGTACCGGGACCCGAACAATCCGAGCAAGATCATCGGTCAAGATCCGGACATGGTGGACGCGGCCATGAAGTGCCTCGGGTTGAAGTACGAGCTGGTCGGCCTCGACTTCGGCACCCTGATCCCGACGCTGCAGGCCAACCAGATCCAGCTCGTCTGGTCGAATATCTATTACACGCCGGCACGCGCCCAGGCCGCCGACTTCGTCAACTATGCGACCACCGGCACCGCGGGCATCGTGAAGAAGGGCAATCCGAAGGGCATCAAGACCATCGAGGACGTGTGCGGCAAGCGCGCGGCTCCGATCCTGGGCACGGTGGAGGACAAGGGCTTCCAGGACGCGAGCGCCAAGTGCGTGGCCGCGGGCAAGCCCGCGATCGAGATCACCCCGTACCCGAACGCCCCCGCCACGTCTCGCGCCATCGAGAACGATCGGGCCGACGTGTCGATGTACGACGTGGTGCTCGTCGACCAGGTGGTGCGGACCAACCCCGACAAGTTCGAACGGGCCTACTACTTCCGCAGCGGCATCAAGATCGGGGTGGCGGTGAAGAAGGGCAACGACGAGCTGGTGAAGGCGGTCAGTGACGCGATCACCGAGCTGCAGGCCAACGGTACCCAGAAGGCCCTCATGCAGAAGAACGGGATCGATCCGACGCTCGCGATCCCGGTCGAGGTCGGCCGCTAACCTGGTGGTCTAGAGGCCGCGAGGCCGCGGGGACATGGAGGCCTTCCTCCAGTATCTGACCTTCCCCTTCCTGCTGGAGGGGATGTGGCTCACCCTGCGGATCTTCGCGGCCTCGATGGTGGGCGGCCTCGCGCTCGGCCTGCTCATCGCCCTGATGCGGCTGTCGCCCTACCGGGTGCTCTCCGGGCTGGCCTGGACCTACGTGTGGCTGATCCGGGGGACGCCGGTGCTGCTGCAGCTGGTGTTCCTGTTCGACGCCCTGCCGTACATCGGCATCGTGATGCCGCCAGTGACCACCGCGATCATCGGCTTCTCGCTGAACGAGGCCGCCTTCGCGGGCGAGATCATCCGCGGCGGCATCCTCTCGGTGAGCCGCAACCAGACCCTGGCCGCCGCCTCGCTCGGCATGGGGTCGCTGCTCACCCTGCGCCGCATCGTCCTGCCGCAGGCGATGCGGGCCATCCTGCCCGCGGTGGGCAACGATGCGATCAGCGTGCTGAAGGGCACCTCGCTCGCATCGGTCATCGCGGTGAACGAGCTGACCCTGCGCAGCCAGCAGATCGTGGCGCAGAACTTCAAGTTCTTCCCGGTGTTCGCGGCGGCGGGGGTGATGTATCTCACCGTCACCACCCTGATCGCGGGCGTGCAGTTCGTGCTCGAGCGCCGGGTGAGCCCGGACGTCGACCGCAGCCGGCGTCCGCGCGGCGAGACCGCGCTTGGGCGCTTCTTCGGATTCCGCTTTCGCCCGGCTCCGGCCGAGGCGCCGTCGTCGGCGGCGCCGGCCGCCGCGACGGCCCGCGCGGGCGTCTCGACGGGCAACGGCGCGCGCGTGGACCTGGTGGAGCTGGTCGGCGCGCAGGCCGCGCGGGTCGAGGGCGACCCGGACGGGCCGTTCGTGCGCTGCACCGACGTCTGGAAGTCGTACGGTCACCGCGCGATCCTGCAGGGCGTCGACTTCACGGTGGGCCGCGGCGACGTGGTCACCCTGATGGGGCCGAGCGGCTCCGGCAAGAGCACGCTGCTGCGGCTGATCGCGCATCTCGAGGCGGTGGACCGCGGGGCGATCACGGTCGGCGGCAAGTACGTCGGCTACGAGCAGGTCGACGGGACGCTGCGTCCCTCGCGGCACGTGGCGCGCGAGCGGGCCCGGGCTCGCATCGGCATGGTGTTCCAGCAGTTCAACCTCTTCGAGCATCTCACCGCGCTGGAGAACATCTGCGAGGCGCCGGTGCGGGTGCACGGCGAACGCCCCGACGTGGCGCGGGCGCGGGCCACCACGCTGCTGTCGAGCGTCGGGCTCGCCTACCACGCCGATCACCTGCCGTCGCGCCTCTCGGGCGGGCAGCAGCAGCGCGTGGCCATCGCCCGGGCGCTGGCCATCTCGCCCCGGGTCATGCTGTTCGACGAGCCGACCTCCGCGCTCGATCCGGAGCTGGTCTCGGAGGTGCTGTCGGTCATCCGGCGGCTCGCGGAGGCGGGCATGACCATGATCGTGGTCACCCACGAGTTGCGCTTCGCGCGCGAGGTCGCGGACCGTATCGTGTTCATGGCCGACGGCCGCATCGTCGAGGAGGGCACCCCCGATCAGGTGCTGGAGCGGCCGCGCGAGGCGAGGACCCAGCAGTTCCTGAAGCTGGTGCAGGACTAGCCCGAAGCGCTCACGCAACACGATTCCGCCCCACTACGTGGGCGGCAACATCGACGACTGGCGCATCGGCCGGGGCGCGAGCATGTTCTACCCGGTCGCGGTGCCGGGCGCGCTGCTCTCCGCGGGCGACCCGCACGCCTCGCAGGGCGACTCCGAGCTGTGCGGCACCGCGATCGAGTGCTCGCTCACCGGCACTGTCCAGCTGGTGCTGCACCCGCGCGCTCGGCTGCCCGGCACGCCGCTGGCCGGGCTCGACTACCCGCTGCTCGAGACGGCCGACGAGTGGGTGGTCCACGGCTTCAGCTTCCCCCGCTTCCTGACCGAGCTGGGCCCGGACGCGCAGGACCGCGTCTTCGCCGAATCCTCGGTGGACCGGGCCATGCGCGACGCCTTCCGCAAGGCGCGCCGCTTCCTCATGACCGCGCGCGGGCTCGGTGAGGACGAGGCGATCTCGCTGCTGTCGGTCGGCGTGGACTTCGGGGTGACCCAGGTCGTGGACGGCAACTGGGGCGTCCACGCGGTCATCCGCAAGGACCTGTTCGCGGCCGGCTGATCGCCGGCGGCGCTCAGCGGACCGGCGGGGGAGGGGGCGGAGGCGGCGGGCCCGCCGGCGGCACCGGGACGTGCGCGGGCGCGGTGCCCGGAGCGGCGGCCGGAGGATCGGCGCAGCGGAACACCTCGGCGAAGACGACTTCGAGGTCCTCGAGGCCGCCGAAGGTGAGCAGGCCGGTGTTGCCGCCGAACCGCACGATCTTGCGGCGCAGGTCCTTGAGCGAGTCGTCGCGCGCCGATCCCAGACGCGCGCAGCCCTGGGTCAGCGCCGGCTCGGTGGTCAGGCGTACCCGCGACATCGCGATCTTCTCCACGTCCTGCGCGTGAACCGGCGGGACGAGCCATCCCGCGCAGACAGCCGTCACCAGCAGCGCTGCCAGGCGTCGCGTCCTCGTCATGGTCGTCCCCCGGGATCCTGCTATATGCTGTCCCCGCCATGATACCGGACCGCGCTCGCTCGGTGTGGCTCGCGGTGATGGCGGTGCTGCTCTGGGTCGGCGTGGCGGTCGCGCAGCAGCCGGTGCAGAGCCCGCTGCTGTTGATGATCTCGATCGACGGACTGCGCCCGGACTACGTGACCGCGGCCGACCGGCACGGCTCGAAGATCCCGAACCTGCGCCGCTTCCTCACCGAGGGCACCTTCGCGGACGGCGTGCAGGGGGTGATCCCCACCGTCACGTACCCGAGCCACACCACGCTGATCACCGGGGTGTGGCCGGCCAAGCACGGCATCCTCGCCAACACCGTGTTCGATCCGCTGCGCGAGAACCAGGGCGGCTGGTACTGGTACGCGGAGGATATCCGCGTACCGACCCTGTGGGACGCGGCGAGCCGGGCCGGGCTCAGCACGGCCAGCGTGCAGTGGCCGGTGAGCGTGGGGGCGCGGGTGACCTGGAACATCCCCGAGTTCTGGCGGGCCGGCACGCCGGACGATACCAAGCTGCTGCGCGCGATCTCGACGCCGGGCCTGATCGCGGAGCTGGAGGCCGAGGTCGGGCCCTATCCCCGCGCGCTCACCGTGGAGTCCGACGAGCAGCGCGCGCGGTACGCGGTGCGCATCCTCGAGAAGAAGCGACCCAACCTGCTCACGCTGCACCTGATCTCGCTCGACCACACCGAGCACACCACCGGGCCGTTCAGCCCGGACAGCCTCGCCGCGCTGGAGCGGCTCGACGCGGTGGTGGGCACCCTCCGCGCCGCCGCCGAGACCGCGGCGCCGGGGCGCGCCTACGTGGCCATCGTGTCCGACCACGGATTCGGCGCGACCACGATGCAGCTCAACCTGAACGTGGAGCTGCGCGGCGCCGGCCTCATCACGACGGGCGCGCAGAACAAGGTGACCGACTGGAAGGCGATGGCGTGGACCGCCGGCGGCTGCATCGCGGTGATGCTGAAGGACGACGCGGACGTGGCCACGCGCGCTCACGTGAAGGCCATCCTCGATCGGCTCGCCGCCGACCCGGCCCACGGCATCGACCGGGTGCTGGACGGGGCCGTCGCGAAAGATCGAGGCGGCTTTCCCGGCGCCGCCTTCGTGATCGGGCTGCGGACCGACTGGACCGCGGGCTCCGGCCTCAGCGGGACGCTCGTGACGAAGGCCCCGATGGCCGGGCAGCACGGCCAGCTCCCCGATCTGCCCGATCTGCGCGCGTCGTTCTTCCTGATCGGGCCGAGCGTGCCGGCCGGCCGCTCGCTGGGGCTCATCGACATGCGCGACATCGCGACCACGCTGGCGCGGCGCCTGAATCTCACCCTGCCCACCGACGGAAAGGTTCTGCTCCCATGAGACGGCTGACACTGAAGACGCGGCTACTGACCTTCGCGCTGCTCGTCGCGACGGCGCCCGGTGCGAGCGCGCAGGTGCCGATTCGCGTGCGGGGCGCCATCGCCACGGTGTCGGGCCAGACCCTCACCGTCGTGTCGCGCGACAACTCCACGGTGCCGGTCCGCCTGGCCGACAACTACACGGTGACCGGCGTGGTCAAGGCCGCGCTCCGTGACATCAAGGAGGGCGCCTTCGTCGGCACCGCCGCGCGGCCGAAGGGCGACGGCACCTTCGTGGCGCAGGAGGTGCTGATCTTCCCCGAGTCCGCGCGCGGCACCGGCGAGGGTCACTATCCGTGGGACCTCTCTCCGGGCAGCACCATGACCAACGCGACGGTGGATGTGCTGGTGGAGCGGGTCGAGGGCCCGCTGCTCACCCTCAAGCACAAGGGCGGCCTCGTGCGGGTGATCGTGCCCAACGACGTGCCGATCGTGACCTTCGCGGCCGGCGACAAGACGTTGCTCCGCCCGGGGGCTCACGTGTTCATCCCCGCCCAGCAGCAGGCCGACGGCACCGTCACCGCCGCCCGCGTGCTCGTGGGCAAGGACGGCCTCATCCCCCCGATGTGAGAACCCTCTCCCTCAGGTGGCCGCTCCGATCCTTCTTCCCTCAGGGGAGAGGGCAGGTTGAGGGGTGGTCTAACGCACACCGGCCTACCGCGCCCGCCAGTGCCCCTCGACCCATATGTAGCCGTCGGCCCGCGGCGCCCATCCACCGGGGACCCACACGTAGCCCGGCGACACCGGCACCTCCCAGTGCCCGGGCACCCACACGTAGTGATTGCGGTGCCACGCCCAGTGGCCCGGCAACCAGACGTGCGCCGGCGACGGCGCGACCGGGCTGATCTCGACACGGGGCGGGGGCAGCGGGGGCGGCCGCTTCACCACCACCGGCGTCGCGACCACGCAACCGGCCAGCAAGAGCGCGATCGCCGCCGCCGGCCCCGCCCGTCGCCATCGGGCGCTCGTGCCGTGTCGATCTCGCACGAGGAGTGAGCCCGCGCGCCCGGCGCCGTCGTTGACGGCCGGGTGCGGGCGCGGGCCGGGCGGGCCGGCTATTCCTGGTCCGCCATGAGACGGACGGTGACCCGCCGCTTCTTGATGTCCGGGATGCTCGAGTCCGAGATCGGGCCCAGGCTCGCGGCCTGGATGCGGGCGAGCTGGATGCCCTTGTCCATCAGGAACCGGCGGACCGAATCCACCCGGCGCTGGCTGAGGCCGTAGTTGTAATCGAGGGCGCCGCGGGGATCGGTGTAGCCGCCGAGCTCGACGGTGAGCGTCGGGTGGGCCTGCATCTCCTTCACCACCGCGAGCAGCGCGGTCTGCGCCGCGTCGCTCAGCTCGATGCTGTCTGGCGAGAAGTACACCTCGAGGCTGTCGGAGACCTTCTGGTTGAATCGGTTCGACCAGAGGCGGGTCAGGCGACTATTCACCCCGTCCGCCTTCTGGACCGCCTCGTCGGCGCGGCTCTGGGCACCGGCCACCGCGCCGTCGACCTTGTCCAGCCGCTGGCTCATGTCGTTGATTCGCCCCTCCATCGCGCTCATCCGCTGATCGACCTGCGCGTCGCCGCCTCGCGCGGGCTGCACCGGCGCGACGTAGGCCGGCGAGGTGGCCGCGCAACCGGTAAAGAGCCACAGGAGCAATGGGGACAGCGTGCCCGTCTTCGCGATCGGTCTCATGTCGACCTCCTTCGGCCTACCGGCTCGGAGCGGCGGTGCTCGGCCGCGCGACGATCCGCGTCGCGGAGACCTCGGACCACGTGTAGTACCAGCTCTCGTAGATCATCACCTGCAGCGAGCTGTCCGGTTTCTCGTAGACCTGGATTGTTCCGTTGTTCGCGGAGGTGGTCGAGGAGACGTGGCGCCAGCCGTTGGCCTCCAGCGAGGTGCGGTAGGCCACCGCGAGGCTGTCGGGCTTGACGCGGCTCTTGTAGAAGAGGCGCGCCGCCTTCACGGTCGGCGACTCGATGATCGTGGTCCGGCTGTTGTCGAGAGTGAGCCCGGCCGGGACCGGGATGTCCTCGAACTCGCTGCGCTGCGCCCTCGGCGCGCCGGACGACGCGGAGCACGCAGTCAGGGCCAGCACGACAACGCACAGGACGAGGAGACGCGCCATGGGAGCCTCCCTTGCGGCAGCAAGTAGCATGCCGCCCCCGGGTGATCGGTGACCCCGCCATTCTACTCGCGCGGCCCTCGCGGCGCTCCGCCGAGTCGAGTAAGACTTACACGCTCGGCGAGAACTTTTGTAGTATGGGCGCGATGAGGATGAGCCGTCGTCTCGTGGTCCTGGCGCTGGTCGCCGCGGGCGCCCTCGTCGCCGGCGGGTGCGGCGGCTCGGACAAGCCCAGGTCGATCAAGGTCGTCATCGCGGAGTACAGCAAGGATCACACGCGGCCGTTCTGGCAGGGCCTCGCGCAGCAGTACACCGAGAAGACCGGGACCAAGGTCGACCTGCAGGTGATCGACTGGAACTCGATCGACCAGCAGGTCAGCACCATGATCCAGAACAACCAGCCGCCCGACGTCCTGAACCTCAACTCGTTCTCGAGCTACGCGAAGGACGGGCTGCTCTACTCGGCGAACGAGGCGCTGTCGCCGAAGACCCGCGAGGATTTCCTCGAGGCCTTCGCGCGCGGCGGCACCTATCGCGACACGCTCTACGGCTTCCCGATCCTCGCGAGCGCCCGTGCGTTCTTCTACAACCGCGACCTGCTCGCCCGCGCGGGCGTGGCCGAGCCGCCGCGCACCTGGGACGAGCTCGTGCAGGCCGCGCGCAAGGTGCAGGCCACCGGCGGCGACGCGATCGGCTACGCGCTGCCGCTGGGCCCCGAAGAGGCGCAGGCCGAGTGGTCGATCTGGATGTGGAACAACGGCGGCGACTGGAAGTCGGGCGACGCCTGGACCATCAACAGCGAGAAGAACGTGCAGACGCTGCAGTTCCTCGCCGCGCTCGCCAACACCTACAAGGTGACCCAGGTGAATCCGGGCAAGACCAATCGCACCGACGGCGCCTTCCAGCTCTTCAAGGACGGCAAGGTCGGCATGGTCATGGGTTTCAGCCCCCTCGCCGCCCAGCTGGACGCCGAGAAGAAGGTCAACTACGGGGTGACCCAGATGCCGAGCAACACGGGCACCGCGGTCACCCTTGGCGTCGAGGACTACCTCATGGCCTTCAAGAAGAAGGGCAACCAGGAGGCGGTGCGCCAGTTCCTCGACCTCTACTACCAGCCCGACCAGATCACCCGCTGGATCACCGCGGAAGGATTCCTGCCGGTGACGAAGTCGGGCCTCGAGAAGATGAGCGGCAACGAGAAGCTCAAGCCCTACCTCGCCGCGCTGCCGAGCGCACGCCTGGCCCCCACCACCGACCCGGTGTGGGACAAGGTCAAGCTCGACGTGCAGCAGAACATCGGCGCCGCCGTCCAGCCGGGCGGCGACCCCAAGCAGGTCCTCGACCGCCTCCAGAAGAACGCGGCGGAGAGCGCTCGCTGACCGCCGCGCCGGGCCGCGGCGCGGGGCGGGCACTGCTCTGGCTCGGACCGAGCCTGCTCCTCATCGGCGCGGTGGTGGTCTATCCCGCCGTCGAGCTGGTTCGCGCCTCGCTCGGGCGCTACTCGATCACCGGCCTCTACCAGGGCGCGGTCGGCCTCCGCAACTACCGCCGACTCCTCGAGCAGGAGGCCCTGTCCGCCGTCATCGGCAACACGGTGGTGTGGGTGGTGGGCGTGGTGGCGATCACCATCCTGATCTCGCTCGCGCTGGCCCAGCTGCTGGAGTCGGCGTTCCCGGGGCGCCGTCTCGTGCGCTGGGCGCTCATCGTGCCGTGGGCGGCCTCGCTCATCATGACCGCGAAGCTCTTCGTGTGGCTCTACGATTACTACTTCGGCCTGCTCAACCGGCTGCTGACCGCGACGGGCCTGCTCGCTCGTCCGGTGGACTGGCTGGGCGACGACGGCACCGTGATGGGCGCCATGATCGCGGTGGGTGTGTTCGTCTCGCTGCCCTTCACCACCTACGTGCTGCTGGCGGGGCTGCAGACCATTCCCGGCGAAGTCTACGAGGCGGCCCGCGTCGACGGCGCCTCCGCCTGGCGCGCATACCGCGCCGTCACGCTCCCCCTGCTGCGCCCGGCGCTGCTGGTCGCCGCGGTGCTCAACCTGATCTACGTGTTCAACTCGTTCCCGATCGTGTGGACCCTCAACGATCGCAACCCCGGCTTCGCCCACGACACCATGATCACCTACATGTACAAGATCGCGTTCAAGAGCGCGCTGCGCGACGTGGGCCTGGCCGCCGCGCTGGGCGTCGTGAACGTGCTCCTGATCCTGCTCGCGGTCGTCGCGTACCTGCGCGTCTCGCGCTGGCGGGAGGAGCCGGTCTGATCCGTCGCCCCGCGCTGGCCGCGGCGGGGTGGCTGGCCGCCGGCCTGGTGCTCGCGCCCTACCTGGTGATGCTGCTCACCGCGCTCAAGCCCGAGGCGGAGCTGCGCATCACGCCGCCGCGCCTCTTGCCGATGGACTGGCGGCCCGCCAACTTCTGGACGGTGTTGCGGGATCCCGACTTCCAGTCCTGGCTGCGGGTCTCGCTGGTGGTGGCGGTCGTCTCCACCGCGCTGGTGATCGTGGCCGCGGTGCCCGCCGCGTATCACACCGCGCGGCATCGCTTCCCCGGACGGAGCGCCTTCCTGTTCCTCGTGCTGGTGAGCCAGATGTTCGCGCCCACCGCGCTCGTGGTCGGCCTCTATCGCGAGTTCTTCGAGCTCGGGCTGATCAACACCTACGCGGCGCTCATCCTGGTCAACGCCGCCTTCAACCTGGCCTTCGCGATCTGGATCCTGCGCGCCTTCTTCACCTCGATCCCGCGCGAGATCGAGGAGGCGGCCGCGGTCGACGGGTGCGGGGCCGCCGGCGCGCTCTTCCGCATCATCCTGCCGGTGGCCCGGCCCGGCATCGTGACCGCGACGATCTTCGCGTTCATCGCGGCCTGGAACGAGTACATCGTGGCCCTCACCCTGATGACCGACGCCGAGATGCGCCCGCTCACCGTGGGCATCACGTCGTACGTGACCGCGTACGTGCAGCACTGGGACCTCCTCTTCGCCGCCTCCACCATCGCCATCGTGCCGGTCGTCGTGCTCTTCGCCCTCATCGAGCCGTATCTGCTCAGCGGGCTCACCGCGGGGAGCGTCAAGTAGGCGCGCTGTGGAGCGTTCATCACGGGCGTGGCGGCGGCCGGACGGAGGCGGGAGGGGCGGCGGGGGCGGGGCTCTGACCACGACCGGCGATCTCGTCTTGCGGGGATAGCAGTTCCCAAGCTGGGGACGTGAGGCTCCGTGCTTGCGTGGCCGGGAACGGGTCACCCGCCCCACCCCCGCCGCCCCTCCCACCTCCGTCCAGCCGATGACTCAGCAGCGAACTCGTGACGGAGCGCAGGTCAGCTCGCCACGTAACAGCACTGAACGTGCTCTTCGCCGCCTATGCGCCGGAACTCTACCTCGCCCAATACGTGTGGGCTCAGGCCGAACATGAACTCACCAACGGAGCACGGGATGATCTCCTCGAACTTCGTCATCGACTGACCGATGCCACGGGCCGACTGCGCCGCTCCAGCATCTGTTGTGGTCCTCTATCTACGCGTCCGACTTGCCCTGGGCACGTTGGGGATTTGCACATCGGGTCGTCAGTATTGATCCTTCCGGCCGCCCGCGCTAGAGTCCGGCCACCGCTCGGCCGCGGTACTGCGTGGACGGTTTGCGTGCTCACGTCGCCCAGGGGAGAGCCCGGATGAAGTGTCGATGAAGTGTCCGCGATGCCAGCACGATAACCACCCCGGCGCGAAGTTCTGCGAGGAGTGCGCGGCACCCCTGCCGCGATCGTGCGCCAACTGCGGGGCGCAGCTTTCCCCGGCGGCCAAGTTCTGCTCGGAGTGCGCCCATCCGACCGGATCAACCTCGGCGTCGACGGGCCTCGCGGCCCCCCCTTTGCCCTTGCCCGAGATGTACACGCCGAAGCACCTCGCCGAACGCATCCTGAACTCGAAGGCTGCCCTCGAAGGCGAGCGCAAACAGGTAACCGTCCTGTTTGCCGACCTCAAGGGCTCGATGGAGCTGCTGGCCGACCGCGATCCCGAGGAGGCGCGCCGGATCCTGGATCCCGTGTTGGAGCGGATGATGGACGCCGTGCATCGCTACGAGGGCACGGTCAACCAGGTCATGGGTGACGGGATCATGGCCCTCTTCGGCGCGCCGCTCGCCCATGAGGATCACGCTGTCCGTGCGTGCTACGCCGCGCTTCGGATGCAGGACGCCGTGCGCCGCTATTCGGACGAGCTGCGGCGGGCGCAGGGCGTGGAGGTGCAGATCCGGGTCGGTCTCAACTCCGGCCAGGTCGTGGTGCGGTCGATTGGCAGTGACCTGCGCATGGACTACACGGCCGTGGGGCAGACCACGCACCTGGCGGCCCGCATGGAGCAGCTCGCGACGCCCGGGACCGTGCGACTGACCGGCGAGACGACGCGGCTGGCCGAGGGCTACGTCGAGGTGAGGTCTCTCGGGCCCATCCCGGTGAAGGGCCTCTCGGACCCGATCGAGGTCTTCGAGCTGACGGGAGCGGGCCAGGCCCGGACGCGCCTGCAAGCTGCGGTGCTTCGCGGCCTCACGCGCTTCGTCGGCCGCGACGCCGAGGTCGAGCACCTGCGCCGGGTCCTCGGCCGGGCCGCGGCCGGCCACGGCCAGGTCGTCGCCATCGTGGGCGAGGCCGGGGTCGGCAAGTCCCGCCTCACGTACGAGTTCACTCACTCGCATCGAGTGCAGGACTGGCTCATCCTGGAGGCCTCGTCCGTATCGTACGGCAAGGCCACCGGTTACCTGCCGGTGATCGACCTGCTCAAAGGCTATTTCAAGATCGGTGACCGTGACGATCACCGCGACATGCACGCCAAGGTGCTGGGGCGGGTGCTGAGCCTCGACCGGGCGCTGGAGTCGCTGCTGTCCCCGCTTCTCGCGCTGCTCGACGTGCCGGTCGAGGACGCGACGTGGCAGGCCCTGGACCCACCGCAGCGCCGGCAGCGCACGCTCGACGCCGTCAAGCGCTTGCTGCTGCGCGAGAGCCAGGCGCAACCGCTGCTCGTGGTGTTCGAGGACCTGCACTGGGTCGACGGTGAGACCCAGGCCCTGCTCGAGAGCCTGGTCGACGGCCTGGGCTCGGCGCGGCTGCTATTGCTGGTGAACTATCGTCCCGAGTACCAGCACGGCTGGGGCAGCAAGACCACGTACAGTCAGATGCGGCTGGACGCGCTCTCGACCCAGTACGCCGCGGAGCTCCTGGACGTGCTCCTCGGCGCCGCTCCCGGCCTCGGGCCCCTGAAGGAGCTCCTCGTCAAGCGTGGCAACCCGTTCTTCCTCGAAGAGACCGTCCGGACCCTGGTGGAGACGAAGGCGCTCGAGGGGCTGCCCGGCCGGTACCGGCTGACGCAGCCGCTGCAGTCCCTTCAGGTGCCGTCCACGGTCCAGGCGATCCTGGCGGCTCGCATCGACCGGCTCTCCTCGGAGGACAAGCGGCTGCTCCAGACCGCGTCGGTGGTCGGCAAGGACGTGCCGTTCGCGCTGCTGCAGGGCCTCGCCGAGCTTTCCGACGACGTGCTCCGTGGGGCGCTCGACCGGCTGCAGGCCGCCGATTTCCTCTACGAGAGCGGCCTGTTTCCCGATCTCGAATACACCTTCAAGCATGCGCTCACGCACGACGTGACCTACGGCAGCCTGCTCGCCGACCGGCGGCGGGCATTGCACGCGACTGTGGTTGAGATGATGGAGCGCGTGTACGCAGGCCGGCTGGCCGGACACGTCGAGCGGCTCGCCCACCACGCCCTCCGGGGCGAGGTGTGGGACAAGGCTGTCATCTACTTCCGTCAGGCCGGCGTCAAGGCTGCCGCACGGTCGGCCTACCGGGAGGCGGTCACGTGCTTTGAACAGGCGCTGACCGCGCTGCCCCGTCTTCCCGGGACGCATGAACGCCTCGAGGAGGCTATCGATCTTCGCTTCGATCTTCGGACGTCGCTGCTGCCGCTCGGCCAGCTCGAGAAGGGTCTCGAGTATCTCCGCGAGGCCGAGGGGCTGGCCAGGACACTGGATGACCCCCGGCGGCTTGCCTGGGCGTCTGCCTACATGATCTCCAGCTGCTGGTTGACGGGTCGCTTGACCGATGCGCTCGCGTTCGCCGAGACGGCCCGGGCCATCGCGGAAGCGCTCGAGGATTTCCGGCTCAAGGTCGTGGCGAATCAATACCTCGCCGCGGCCCGCTGGAACGTGGGCGACTATCAGGCGGCCACGGATCTTTTCCGGAAGGTCACGGAGTCGCTCAAAGGCGAACTCAGTCGTGAGCGGTTTGGCCAGGCGTTGCTCCCATCGGTGTTCGCCCGTCGCTATCTGGCTCATGCCCTCGCTGAGCGTGGCGAATTCGAGCAATCGATCGCGGAGGCGCAGGAAGGACTTCGAATTGCCGAGGCAGCGGATCACCCCTTCAGTCTCGGCCAAGCCTATCTGGCGCTCGGATACGTTCACGCCGTCAAGGGAGAATTCGGCCTGGCGGTGCCGCTTCTCGAGCGGGCTCTCGCGATGTCCCGCGAATGGAACATCAGGCTCTTGTCCCCCTCCTGTATGGGGTTCTTGGGATATACGTACGCCCGTTCAGGGCGTCTTGAGGAAGGCCTGTCGCTGCTTGGTCAGGCCATGACGGCCTTCGAGTCTGGCGTGGCGACGGTCTTCCATTCTCTCGTCACGGCACACTCTGGCGAGGCCTGCATCCTTGCCGGCCGGCTGCCGGAAGCCCACCGGCACGCGGAGCGAGCACTCACACTCACGCGCGAGCGCGGCGAACGCGGCGACGAGGCCTACGCGCTCCGCCTTTTCGGCGAGATCCATTCGCGGGAGACCCCACCGGACGAGGGGAGGGCAGAGGCGGGGTATCGCCAAGCCATGACGTTGGCCGACCACCTCGGCATGCGGCCGCTCGCCGCCCACTGCCACCTGGGCCTCGGCAGGCTCTACCGTCGCATCGGCAAGCGCGACCAGGGGCAGGGGCACCTCAGCACTGCGACGACGATGTACCGCGAGATGGGAATGATGTACTGGTTGGAGAAAACCCACCGAGAGATCGAGAAACTCGCGAACACCGGCTAATTAGCCGGACCCGGCGGTGAGGCGCGCGACGTAGTAGTCGACGAAGAACGAGTAGATCACCGCGACCGGGATGGAGCCGAGCATCGCCGCCGCCATGAGCTGCCCCCAATAGAAAACACGTCGCCGCGGACCAGCTCGGTGATCGCCCTCCCCGGCACGGTGCGCACCTCGCTCTTGGAAGGGAGGGAGGAGTCGCGGGGCGGGAGGGTGGAGGGGCAGGGGCGGCGGGGGCGGGCGGGTGACCCGTTCCCGGCCACGTGAGCACGGCGCCTCACGTCGCTAGGTTGGGAACTGCTATCCGCGCAAGACGAGATCGCCGGTCGTGGTCAGAGCCCCGCCCCCCGCGCCCCTGCCCCTCCGCCCGGCAACTTCACGCAGCCGTGCGG
Source organism: Candidatus Methylomirabilota bacterium (assembly GCA_035315345.1). NCBI lineage: Bacteria > Methylomirabilota (SeqCode) > Candidatus Methylomirabilota bacterium. The sequence continues at coordinate 21,263 of DATFYA010000058.1, read as the reverse complement.
CGTCAACCTAGCTCTTCACCGACCCCGCGGTGAGCCCCGCCACGTAGTAGTCGACGAAGAACGAGTAGATCACCGCCACCGGGATGGAGCCCAGCATCGCCGCGGCCATGAGCTGGCCCCAGTAGAAGACGTCGCCGCGGATCAGCTCGGTGATGGCCCCCACCGGCACGGTGCGCACCTCGCTCTTGGAGAGGAAGATCAGCGCGTAGAGGAACTCGTTCTGGGCGAGGGTGAAGGCGAAGATGCCCGCGGAGAGCAGCCCCGGGGTGGTCAGCGGCAGCACCACGCGCCACATGGCCTGGAAGCGGCTGGCCCCGTCGATGCGGGCGGCCTCCTCCAGCTCGCGCGGCACGCTCTTGAAATAGCCCATCAGGAGCCACGCGGAGAACGGGATCAGCAGCGTGGGGTAGGTCAGCATCACCGCGCTGAGCGTGTTGTTGAGCTCGAGCCGGTTGATGATGTCGGCCATCGGGATGAACAGGAGCGGCTGAGGCACCAGGTAGGTCGCGGCCACCCCGATGGCCACGACCGCGGCACCCGGGAAGTTCATGCGGGCCAGCGGGTAGGCGATCATCGCGCCCAGTACCAGCGAGATCAGCGTGGTCACCACCGCGACCAGCATCGTGTTGTAGGTCCAGAGGAGGAAGTTCGTTTCGGAGAGCAGGTCGTAGTAGTGCTTGAGCGTGGGCTGGTGGACGATCAGCGGCATGACCTTCTGGCTGTACAGCTCGCGGTTCGGCTTGATGGAGGTGATCAGCATCCAGTAGAACGGAAACAGCATCGCGACGAGGCAGAGCAGCAACGGCAGGTAGAGCCGGAGCGTCCGCGACACGAATCCGCGCGCCTCGATCATCAGTCCCGCCGCAGGTAGAAGGTCAGCAGCACGATCATCACCGCTAGCACCGGCAGCATGGTGAGCGCGGCGGCCGCGCCCATGCCGAGCTGGCCGCCCGACATCGCGAGGTCGAACGCGTAGGTGACGAAGACCTGGGTCGCGTTGGCGGGGCCCCCGTGGGTGAGCGCGTAGACGATCTGGAAGTCCGAGAAGGTGAAGATCACCGAGAACATGGTCACGATGATCAGGATCGGCTTGATGATGGGCAGGGTCACGTGCCAGAAGCGCTGGCGCACGGTGGCCCCGTCGATGGCCGCGGCCTCGTAGAGATCGGGCGAGATGGTCTGCAGCCCCGCCAGGATGGTGATGCCGTAGAAGGGGATGCCCCGCCAGGTGTTGACGATGATGATCGCCACCATCGCGAGGGTCTGGTTGCCGAGCCACGAGAAGCCGGTGTCGATGAGCCCGGTGTGGACGAGCGTCCAGTTGATCACGCTGTAGGTGGGATCGAAGATCCACATCCACGCCACCACGCTCAGGATGGTGGGCACGATGAAGGGCAGGAGCAGGAACGCGCGCACGAGGCTCCGCCCGTGGAAGCGCTGGTTGACCACCAGGGCCATCGCGAGGCCGCCCAGCAGCTTCAGCACGGTGGTCACCGCGGTGTAGAGGAAGGTGTTCTGGCTGACCTGCCAGAACACCCCGTCGTGGGCGAGGCTGATGAAGTTGGCGAACCCCACGAACACGCCGGCCCGGGCCACCGGGCGGTCCTGCAGGCTCAGCCAGATGCCGTAGAAGAACGGGTAGGCCACGAACGCGAGCAGGAAGGCGACGCCCGGCGCCAGCATGATCCAGCTGAACGCGCCTTCCCGCTCGAGGACGCCACGCAAGGTGAACGTCCGCGCGGGGGCCGAGGCCGATCGGGCGAACGGCTCCGGCCGGACCGCCATCGTCTAACGGGCCTTGTAGATCTGCTTGAGCTGACTGGCCGCGGTGGCGATCACGTCCTTGGTCGAATCGCCGCGGCACGCCTTGGCGAACATGTCCACCACCACGTACTTGGCCACGCTCTCGGAGAGCTGGTGGCCGGCCGGCCCGGGCCAGCCGTGCAGGTGCGAGGTCTTGAGCGATTCCTTGAAGACCATGTACCGCGGATCCGCGTTCCACATCGGGTGGTTGTCGTAGCCGTGCAGGAACGGGGCGTAGTACGCCTCGCCCGCCACCAACCAGCGCGAGAGCTGCTTGTCGTCGTAGAGCCAGCGCAGGAAGGCCTTGGCCGCCGCCGGATCCGGAGCGTGCGAGGCGATGGCGTGCGACTGAGGATTGTAGAGATGGTAGCGGCCCTTGGGCCCCTGCGGGTTGAGCGCGTGGTCGGTGACCTTGGCGATATCCGGGAAGTCCCTCTTGGCCACGATCAGGATCGACATCGCGTTGTTGGTGCAGGAGATCTGCTCGCCGAAGAAGGCCTTGTTGTTGTTGACGTCGGTCCAGCCGAGCACGTCCTCCAGCATCGTCTCCTTGTAGAACCGGCGGCAGAAGTCCACCGCCTTCGCGGTCTCGTCGGAGTCGATCACCACCGTCTTGCCGTCCTTGTCCACCTCGTGGCCCCCGTAGGACCAGAGCAGCGGGTACATCCAGCCGTGGTTGTCGCCGAAGCCGTGCCCGATCTCGAAGCCGAAGGGATGCCCCTTCTTCTTGAGGAGCCGGCCCGCGGAGAGCAGGTCCTCCCAGGTGTCGGGGAACTTGTTGATGCCGGCTTCCTTGAACCAGTCGGTGCGGTAGACCTCGAGCTGGCCGATGTTGCCCCAGGGCAGCGCCTTCCACTTCTTGTTCACCACCACCGAGTCGAAGATGTTGTCGTGCCACGGGCCGATCTTCTTGCCGATCTCCTGGGCCACGTCGGTCACGTCGAGCAGCCCCGCGTCGAAGAGATGGGGCCAGTTCACGCCGGTGGCGACGATCTCCGGGCCCGACTTCGTCTCCACGATGGTGGTGAGGCGGGTCAGCATGCTACCGACGCTCACCGGCTCGTAGGTCACCTTGATGCCGGTGAGCTTCTCGTACTCGGGCGAGAGCGTCTTGACGAAGAAGTCGTCGAAGCCCTTGATGAACGAGCTTTCGTGGACCACGCCCATGGACTTGACGGCGGCGCCGGCCGGCCGAGGTGCGAGGGCCGCCGCGGTGCCGCCGACCAGGGCCAGGTTCAAGAATTCACGTCGAGTGCTCATGGGACCTCCTCCGTTGGGGTGGCGACGATTGACCGCTCGAGGGGCGCAGGGCAAGCGCGGCGCACGTGGTCGACGGCGCTTGGCTGGACCGAGCGAAGCCGGATCCTGGCACGATCTCGTCTCTCGTGGGGCGACAGCCGGTCGGTGTGCCGCAATCTATTCCCGGCATCGGCCCGTGTCAAGGCACGGGGCGGTCGCGAGCCTCCCCGGCTGGCGAGTCTTGACCGGCCCCCACCGCCGCGGGACCGTCGGTTGGCCCGGGCGCCCTCCGGCCGTCCGGCGTGGTCCGCGATCGCCCTTCCCAGACAGGAGGTTTCTGCGATGTCCGATCAACGCCTGTCCGTCCTGCGCACCGTCCTGCTCGTGGTCGGTCTCATCTGCCTGGTCGGTATCTATCCGCTGAGCCGGCTCTGGCCCTCCGGCTGGTCGTGGGGCCCCGGTCCCTCGCACTATCTCATGATGATCCTCGGGATCTACGCGACGCTCGGCGTGTTCCTGATCATCGCGTCGCGAAACCCGCTCGCTCATCGCAGCCTGATCTGGTTCACGGTGTGGCCATCGCGCTCGCGGCCCTGACGCCGCGGGAGCCGTTGCGGGCCTGACCGCGCGCGGTCAGCGGGCCGGGGGGCGGGTCGACGGGCCCACCACTTCCATGAGGGCGCCGAGCCCGCGGTGGAAGGTGGGCGCGCCCCCCGGCACCACGCAGGCCTCCAGCACCTCGAACAGCTCGCCGGGCGTCGCGCCGAATTCCATCGCGCGCCGCATGTGGGCCACGAGCCCAGGCCGCTCCGACCCCCGGAAGCAGAGCAGCGCGATGGCCACGAACCCGCGCACCTTGGCCGAGACGTGCTGGCCCTCGCCGAGCGACTGCTCGTAGAGCCGGTTGTAGGCCTCCACGAACTCGGGGTCCTGGCGGGCTGCGAACTCCCACTCCGGGTACATGTAGCCCCGCGCCTTCTTCATCCTGGCGATGAGCGCGTCGGCCTGCTGCTCTCGGTTGGTGTCGGTCACACCCTGACCCCTTTCTTGTATTCGCTCGCCTCGCCTTCGGCTGCAGCTCGCCCTACTTTGGTAGACCCAATACCCGCTCGCCGATGATGTTGCGCTGGATCTCGCTGGTGCCGCCCGCGATGGTGTACTGGCGCGCGCTCAGCACCCGGTTGTACCAGCGCGGGCCGTCCGGCACCTGGTCGCTCGGCCGGTTCAGGAGTGCGTGGGGGCCGAGCAGCTCGCCCGCGAAGTCCGCGATGCGCACGCCCAGCTCGGAGCCGAAGAGCTTGAGGATGGAGCCCTCGGGCCCCGGCGGCTCGCCGCGGAGCTGCCGCGTGAGGTTGCGCATGCGCGTGTAGCGCTGGCACTGCGCCTCGATCACGAGCTGGGCGAAGCGCTGGCGGATCACCGGGCTCTCCCACGCGGGGCGGCCGTCGAGGGGGACGGTCGCGGCCAGCGCGCGCAGGCGCGCGAGCTGCTCCTCGTGGCCGCGGCCGCCGCCGCCCTTGCGCTCGTACATGAGCGTGGTCATCGCGGGCTTCCAGCCCTCGTTCTGCTTGCCGATCAGGTTGGCCCTGGGCACCGCCACGTCCACGAAGAACACCTCGTTGAAGTGGCGGTGGCCGTTCAGGAGCACGAGCGGCCGCACCGTGATGCCGGGCGTCCGCATGTCCACGAGCAGGTAGCTGATGCCGCGGTGCTTCGGGGCCGCCGGATCGGTGCGCACGAGGAGGTAGATCCAGTCCGCGAACTGGGCGCCCGACGTCCACACCTTCTGCCCGTTCACCACGAAATGGTCGCCGCGATCCTCGGCGCGCGTGCTGAGGCTCGCCAGATCCGAGCCCGCGCCGGGCTCGGAATAGCCCTGGCACCAGATGTCGTCGGCTCCCAGGATGCGGGGCAGGTAGCGGCGCTTCTGCTCCTCGGTGCCCCACTCGATGATGGTCGGCCCGGCCATGCCGATGCCCGAGTACCCGGGCAGCACGGGCGCGCGCGCCCGGAAGCATTCCTCGTCGTAGATGACCTGCTCCATCAAGGTGGCGCCACGGCCGCCGTAGGCCGTCGGCCACGAGATGCCGACCCATCCCGCCGCGTACATGCGCCGTTGCCACTGCCGCCTCCGCTCGAAGGTGTCCCGGTCGGGGGCCACCCGCTCGTCGGTGGGGTCCTCGATGCGGAGATCGTCGGTCAAGTTCTGGGCGAGCCATCGGCGGATCTCGGCGCGGAAGCGGTCCTGCTCGGCGGTGTAGGTGAAATCCATGGGCCTCTTCTAGCATCGGTGCGCGCCCGACTCAAGGCGTGCTACAGTCACCGTTGTTCGCGGCGCCGCATCCCGCTGGCCACGGAGGCGTTCATTGGCTCACAAGGGCATGAAGTTCGGCATCTTCCTGGCGCCGTTCCACCGGGTCGGTGAGAATCCCACGCTCGCGATGAACCGGGACATGGAGCTCATCGAGTGGATGGACCACCTCGGCTACGACGAGGTGTGGATCGGCGAGCACCACTCCGCGGGCTGGGAGATCATCGCCTCTCCCGAGGTCTTCATCGCGGCCGCGGCCGAGCGCACGCGCCACATCATGCTCGGCTCCGGGGTCACGAGCCTGCCGTACCATCATCCGCTCATGGTGGCCAACCGTTTCGTGCAGCTCGATCACATGACCCGCGGCCGCTCGATGCTGGGCTGCGGCCCCGGCGCCCTCGTCTCCGACGCCTACATGATGGGCATCGAGCCGGTGACCCAGCGCCAGCGGATGGACGAGGCCCTCGACGCGATCATGGCGCTGCTGCGGTGCGAGGAGCCGGTCACCATGAAGACGGACTGGTTCGAGCTGCGGGAGGCGCGGCTCCATCTGGCCCCGTACACCGATCCCCACTTCCCGATCGCGGTCGCGAGCACCATCACTCCGGCCGGGGTGATGACCGCGGGCAAGCACGGCGTGGGGGTGCTGTCGATCGGCGCCGGTCTGCCCGGGGGCCCCGAGGCGCTCTCCAACCAGTGGAAGATCGCCGAGCAGACCGCGGCCAGGCACGGCAAGACGATGGACCGGAAGCACTGGCGCCTCGTCGTGAACGTGCACGTCTCCGACGACGACGAGCGGGCCCTGGGCGAGGTCAACCGCGGCGAGCGCCACGAGACCGTGACGTACTTCGAGGACACGCTGGGCCGCCCGCCCGGGCGCGCCGACGATCCGCTGCGAGACGGCGTGAAGATGGGTACCACCCTGGTCGGCACGCCGGACACCGTGATCCGCGGCATCGAGCGGCTGCAGGAGCTGAGCGCCGGCGGGTTCGGCGGGCTGCTGTTCCGCGCCCACGAATGGGCCGACCGCGAGCAGACCCTGCGGAGCTACGAGCTGTTCGCCCGCTATGTGATGCCGCGCTTCCAGGGCTCGCTGGCCACCGTCCGCGACTCCAACGACTGGGCTCGCACCAACCGCAAGACGATCTTCAGCCCCAACGTCGAGGCGGTGCGTCGCGCGTTCACCGACGCGGGCCGGCCGATCCCGGCCGAGTACCGCAACCGCACGGTGGGGGCGCGGGACGTGGACGAGCCCAGCGGCGGCTAGCGTCGCCCGCGGCGCCCGGTCTCGCGGTGACGTCGTGAGCCTCGAGCTGCGCGACGCGCGCGGCTCGGCCGCCGACCGGGAGTGGCTGACCCGGGTCTACCCGTTCTACCTGCACGACCTCTCCGAGTTCGACGACGGCTACTACCGGCTCGACGAGGGAGGCCGGTGGACGCCGGACCACCTGCCCGACTGGCTCGACGACGCGACCGATCACACGCTGATCCTGATCGAGTCCGGTGAGCGGGTGGGGGCCGCGCTGATCAATCAGGCACCGTCGCCCCATATGAGCCCCGGCGTGGGTTTCCGGATGGCCGAGTTCTTCGTGCTGCGCGCGCACCGCGGGCGGGGGATCGGGCGTCGGGCGGTCTTCGCCCTCTTCGACCGCTTCCCGGGCGTCTGGGAGATCTCGGAGCTGCCGCGGAACGCCCCGGCGATCCGCTTCTGGCGCCGCGTGATCGGCGCCTACAGCAACGGCCGGTTCCACGAGACGCGCGACGCCGCCGCGGTTCGCCAAGTCCTCGATACTACCCGGTAGTTCGTTCTAGGTTCTCGGATCGGCGCGCGCCAATTCGCCCAATGTCCCCGTGGCGGGGGCGTCCGGAGCGGCGTCGCGCCGGGCATGGAGGTTGCTCCCGGAATGAGCATTTCACCTCGAGGAGGAGCGAGCCATGCTGAGACCGCTGAAAGAGATCCTCAACTACAAGATCCTCGCGACCGACGGCGAGATCGGGGGTGTGAGCGACCTGATCGTGGACGACCAGGAGATGAAGCTGCGCTATCTCGTGATCGACACCGGTAGCTGGCTGCCCGGCAAGAAGGTCGTGCTCTCGACCGCCTGGATCAGCAGCGTCGTGCCGCAGAAAGAGACGGTGGTGATGAACATCGAGAAGAAGCGGATCCAGGAAGCGCCGGAGTACCGGCCGGACGCCGCCTTCGATCGCGAGTACGAGACGCAGCTGCACGACTACTACCGCTTCCCCTACTACTGGCTCTAGGGCGGCTGCTGAAGAGCAGCCGCCGAGTGTTCCGCGGCTGACTGCGCCGGCTGCTACCAGCGCCTCGTTTCGCCGGGCTTGAGCACCCAGGCGACCGCCGGGTCGAGATGGCGCCGCTCGATCTCGGCGGCGAGGCGCTGCGGCGGCTCGGTGTAGGGCTCGCGGGCCAGCGCGAACGTTCCCCAGTGGACCCCGACGAAATGGGCGGCGCGCAGGTCGATGGCGGCCTGGATCGCCTCCTCGGGCGAGATGTGCACGGGCTTGGCGATCTCGCGCGGGGTATAGGAGCCGATGGGCAGCGCCGCGAGATCGAACGGGCCGAGGGCGTCGCCGATCTGCTGGAAGTGGCGGTAATAGCCGGTGTCGCCCCCGAAGTAGAAGCGCTTCGATCCCAGCACCGCCCACGAAGACCAGAGCCGGCGGCCCTGATCGATCGCGGTCCGCCCGCCGCCGTGCTGGGCGGGCGTGCACACCACGGTCAGACCCTTGACCACGATCGATTCCCCCCAGTCCAGCTCCACCGCCCGGGTGACGTCGCGGTCGGCGAGCCACGCCTTGATGCCCTTGGGCACGATGAAGAGAGGATCGAACTTCTGGGCGAGCCGCCTCACCGTCGGCTCGTCGAGGTGATCGTAGTGGTCGTGGGAGATCAGCACGAAGTCGATCGGCGGCAGATCGTCCAGCGCGATGCCGGGCGGGGTGTAGCGACGCACGCCGATGAACCCGCTGAAGGGGCCGCTGCGCTGGCCCCAGTTGGGGTCGGTGAGGAACGTCACCCCGTCCAGCTGCACCAGCACGGTGGAGTGACCGATCCAGGTGACGGTCGGCGTCTTCGTCGCCTGGCGGAGCAGGTTCCAGTCCGGTGTGCCCGACGGCAAGGCGGCCACGCGCCGCTCGGTCACGAGCCAGGTGCTCCCGATCACGAACGAGTGCAGGCGGGCCCAGTAGGAGGCGCGGCGGTACTCGGGATCGACGTTCTTGTACGCGCTGCCGGCGTGCCCGGCGGGGCCGAATCCCGCCTCGGTCCGCGAGGAGGGGATCTGGGCCTGCGACGGCGCCGGGGTCGAGACCGGAAAGCCGTCGCCGGCCACCGCCAGGAGCAGAAGAGCCAGGAGCACGGCGCCGCGGCGGAGCATATATTTCGAGCATAGCGCGGGCGTCAACCGGCGCGGCGATCAGAGCTGATCGCGCACCGGGATGGAGAGGATCTCCATGAAGCGGCTGAAGAAGCCGCGATCGGCCCATTGCTGGTAGGTGACCTCGCGGGACTGCTCGAGGTCGGCCACGAAGACCTGCTCGAGTCGCCGGGCGATCTCGGCGTCGTAGACCACCAGGTTCAGCTCCTCGTTCAGCTCGAAGGAGCGGCGGTCGAGATTGGTGCTGCCCACGGTGGCCCACATGGAATCGATCACCATGGTCTTGGAGTGGAGCAGCGCCGCCTTGTACTCGTAGATCTTGATGCCGGCCTTGAGCAGGCGCCCCAGCTCGGCTCGGCTGGCCTGACGGACCAGGTTGTGGTCGATGGCCCCGGGCAGGATGAGCACCACGCGCACCCCGCGCTGGCGCGCCTGTACGAGCGTCTCGATCATCTTGTCGTCGGGCACGAAGTACGGGTTGGTGATGTAGATCGAGTGGCGCGCCGAGGCCATGGCGAGGAGGAACATCGTGTACATCGCCACGCTGCCGCCCGACGGCGAGCTGCGGACGATCTGCGCGTCCACCCCGCCCTTTCGCTCGAGGGGCCACGGGAAGTACTCGGGCCCGCCGAGGGCCACCCCGGTCGCCTCCAGCCAGTTCTCCGCGAACGCGCCTTGCAGCTGGCTGACCACCGGCCCCTCCACCCGCATGTCGGTGTCCCGCCACTGACCTTCCTGCTTGCCGTTGCCGCTCCACTTGCCGCTGGTGCCCGAGCCGCCGGTGATCCCGACCCGGCCGTCGACCACGAGAATGCGGCGGTGATTGCGGTAGTTGACGCGGTCGATCGCCCAGGGCGAAATCGGCCGGTACGATGCCACCTGGCATCCCGCCTCGGTCATCCAGTCGCGGTACTCGGAGGGCATCATGAGCGAGCCGACCGCGTCGACGAGCACGTGGACCTTGACCCCGGCGCGACAGCGCTCGGCCAGCGCCCGCGCGGTGTCGGCGGCGGGCGCGCCTTCCTCGAAGACGTACTGAGCATAGGTGATGGTCTTGCGGGCGGAGCGGATGGCCGCGAGCTTGGCCGGGAACACCTCCTCGCCGTTCAGCAGGATCTGAGCCCGGTTCCCGCCGACCACCGCGCCGCCAGTGAAGCCGACGAGCGTGGCCCGGAACGAGGCGTCCGAGATCGGGACGTCCGGGAGGTCCAGGTGGGGCTGCACGTGGGCGCAGCCCGCCAGGAGCAGGAGCAGACAGGCGGTCGAGAGCATCCGTCGCGCTCCCTGCTTCCCGGGCCCGCTCACAGCTTGCGCAGGACTTCGATACGGTCTCCCGTCTCGGGGTGGGTGCTGAAGAATCCGCCGCCGCTGCCGCCGCCCTCCGTGCTCATCAGCCAGGTGAGCGTGTTGATCATCACGTCCTTGTTCCGCCCGAGGCGCTGCAGCAGCTCGACGCCGTGTCGGTCGGCCGCGTACTCCTCGGAGCGGCTGTACTTGCTCTGGATCAGCGCGCCCGCGAGCGGGGCCACCGCGCCGGCGCCCGGGAAGAGCTGGTCGAGCAGGACCGCGCCGATGTTCAGCCCGGTGCCGAGGGCCTGGGCCTTCGCGACGTGGCCGAGATCCTCGTGCGCGACCTCGTGGGCCATCACCGCCAGGAGCTGATCATCGCTCGCCTTGCTCAGCAGGCCGGTGGTCACATAGAACTCGCCGTGGCCGGCGTTCGCCGCGTTGATGGACGGCTCGTCCACGATGCCCACCTTGACCTGGCTCGGCGGGATCGGCTTGTCCATGGCCTGCAGCAGCGGAATCATCGCCTTCTTGAGGCGCGCGATCTGTGCCGCGTCGACCGTCTTCGACGAGGCGGCGGGCCGCGTCGATCCGGCGGAGGGATTGCTGGGAGCGGGCCGAGTGGTCTCGGTGGTCCGTCCGGGCGTCGTCGGCGCCGTCTCGATGGCGCAGCCCCCGACGAGGGCTGCGGCCAGGAGCGCGACGCCGGCGAGCCCCGCGCGACTCATCGCGTGATTCGCGGCGGCCGGATCGCCTCCTGCCCCGCCTCCATCGTGGATGTCAGGTGGTCCTTGGCCGAATCCAGCAGCTGCTCGGCCGCGCTCTGCACGCTCTGGAGCGTGTCCGCCGCGGCGAGCCGGGCGGTCTGGCCCTTGGTGTTGACGAGGCGGCGGATCTCGTCGCCCCATACGTAGACGGCAACGCCTCCCACGATCGCGCCCAGCAGGAATCGACTCATCATGGCTCTCTCCCTCTCTCTCGTGCGGCGTCAGGCCGCGGTCCGGATCGGCCACTCGACTCCCGCGTTGCGGTGGAGCACGTGGCCACAAGGCTCCAGCTCGATCACCAGCGCGTCACCGCGTTCGTGCCAGTCCTCGACGGCGCGGAATGCCCCGCACGTCAGGCAATAGAGTGTCGGTGTGCTCTTCATCGCATGCCTCCCATCGTCTCGAACGGTTGACTGCCCGGAAGCTTCGGGTCGGTCTCGCGGGTTGCCGGCGTCTTCGCGCACTCGGGACACAGCTCCAGCTCGGCGTCGTAGGCGATGCCGTGGATCGGACACCGCACGACCGGAACGGGGGCGGGACGACGGCGGCGCGCCCACGCGACCGCCAGGCCGGCGGCCGTGGTGGCGAGCACCGCCGCCGTCACCGCCCGTCCGATCAGGGAGTACACGGACGTTACAGCCGCCCGGTCAATGCGAGGATGATGAGAACCAGCAGCACGATGCCCACCACTCCACTGGGATAGGGACCCCAGCCCGAGCTGTAGGGCCAGGTCGGCAAGCTGCCGACCAGGATGAGTATCAGGACGACGATCAGGATTAGCGCCACTGCGTGTCCCCCCTTTCACATCTCGCGTGCGGGTTGTCGTCATGGCGTGCGCTCGTGGGTATGGGTGTTTTTGGTTGAGACGAGCGGCGGGGCGCCCCGCCGCTCGTCCGTGCCGTTGCGCTTACCGGTTCTGCCCGCCCTGGCCGGGTTGCGACTGGCCCTGGCGGTCCTTGTCTCGGTCGTGTCCGGGCTGGCCCTGACCGGGCTGACTCTGCCCCGGCTGACGCTGACCGGGCTGACCCTGCCCCGGCCGCTGCTCCTGGCCGCCCTGACCCTGGCGCTCCTTTTCCATCGTGCCCATTTCCCTTCTCCTTTCTTTCCCGTCCGCGTCACCGCGATCGGGTTTTCCGCCGCCCCTTGCGCGGGATGCGGGCACCCGACTTGCGGGCTTCGCTCAGCGCGATGGCGACGGCCTGCTTCCGCTTCCGGACCTTGCGGCCCGACGACGAGCGGAGCGAGCCCCGCTTGTACTCCCCCATCACCTTCTTGACCTTCCGACGGCCACGACTCTTCTTCTTGGCCATTGTGCAGGCCTCGCGGGCCTACTTGTTGGCCTGGCGCACCGTCAACTCGTTCTTGACGGACTTCACTCCGCCCACGCCCCGCGCCATCTCGGAGGCCCGGGCCGACGAGGTGAGATTGGGCACCTCGCCGGTCAGGGTGACCACGCCGCCGTCGGCGCGAACGTCGACCTTCTTGAGATTGGTATCCTTCTTCAGCCGCGTCTCCACCGTCTTGGCGATGTCCTTGTCGGTCGCGTCCACTGCCTTCCGCGCGCTCGGGGCGACCACCTGCAGGTCGTTCTTCACCGACTTGGCGCCGTCGATGCCTTTGGCCACGTCGGCCGCCGCGGCCTTGGCCTCGCTGGAGTCGACCTTGCCGCGCAGGTGCACCACGCCGTCCTTGGTGTCGACGTTGATCTGGGTGCCCTTCACGCGCTCGTCGCTGTAGAGCGCGATCTTCGTCTTCGACGTGATCCAGCTGTCGCTGACCGCGGTCTTGGCTTCCTCGGTCGTGCTCTTGGTCTTGTCCATCACCTTGTCGGTGGTGCTCTGCTCGGCCTGCGCCGCGAAGGGCGCGGTGGTCAACAGGGCGCCGAACACCGTGGCTGCCATCATGGTTCCGTACCGCATGGGCTCTTCCTCCCTAGAGCTCGCGGGCGAGCTCGGCTTGTCGTGTTGATTTGCGCGACTACTTGGCCGGTGGCGTGTCGTCGGTCCGGCGCGGGGAATCCGACTCGGGGCGGTCCTCGACGTCGAGTTGTACCGGTCGCCCTGCGCCGGCGTCGCGATCGCTGCGCTCAGGCTCATGGTCGACGACGCCCTCTCGAGGAGTGCGGTTCCCGCGGTCGGGATCCTGTTGATCCTTTCTCCCGATTCGCGGAGCTGCCTTCCCTCTCGGCTCTTTCATTGATCTCCCTCCCGGTCGGCCGCGCGTGTCTCGTGATGCGCCGACTCGACCACTCATGGAGCAATGGATATGCCACCCATCAAGTACCCGGAGAACAATGGCGATTCGGAGTTTGGTCAATCTGGGGTGCGCGGCCGAACGGTAAAGAGTCCCGCGTACTTTTTTCCGCGCCGGGCTGCACTCGCTGAGCGCGATGCGGTGACGTCTTTCCGGATGCGGTCCGAACGAAGGAATCAGTGTGGTGCGAAACGTGCAGCAGCCACTCGCAGCACAATCTCGCGAACAGGAGGCCCGGTGATGCCGACGACGACGTATCCGGATCGGACGTCCCAGAAGGATCGGATGGCGCGGGGCAGACCGAGGCGGCGGTTCAGGCACGTCGTCGGGGAGGGCATTGTCGTCGGCGTGGTCGGAGCCGCGGTGGCGATGGTGCTGTTCCTGATCGTGGATCTGGCCGCCGGCGTCCCGCTGCGCACGCCCGCGATGCTGGGGGCCGCGCTCTTCCACGGCGCGCGCAGCGCGGGTGAGGTGGCGATCACCGCGCCGCTCGTGCTGGGTTACACGGTCGTGCACCTCGGCGGCTTCGTGCTGTTCGGGCTCGCCGTCTCGGGTCTTTTCGCGCTCGCCGAGCGCGACAAGCGGGTGCTGGGGCTGATCTTCATGCTGGGTTGCTGCCTGGCCGTCGTCTTCATCGCGCTGGCCTACGGGCTGTCACAGTGGATGCGCGAGGCCATGACGCCGTGGGTCTTCCTGTCCGGCCACGTCCTGGCGGGCGCCGCGGTGGTCGCGGCTCTCGTCTACTTCCACCGCCGCCTCCTTCGCCAGTTCCCGACCTCCGGCGAGTAGCCGGGGTCAGGTCTTGCATTACGACATTTTCGGGCCGCGGGCGCATGCCACGCGGCTAAAAATGTCGTAATGCAAGACCTGACCCCGATCTAGGCGATCCAGACGGACTTGATGTTGACGAACTCGCGGATGCCGTACTCGGATAGCTCGCGGCCGTAGCCGGAGCGCTTGATCCCGCCGAAGGGCAGGCGGGGATCCGACTTCACCACCCCGTTGACGAACACCGCGCCGGCCTCGATCTGCACGGCCAGCCGCTCCGCACGCGCCCGGTCCCGGGTCCAGAGCGCGGCGCCCAGCCCGAACGCGGTGTCGTTGGCGAGGCGGATGGCGTCGGCCTCGTCCTTCGCGCGGATGACCGCGGCCACCGGCCCGAACGTCTCCTCGTCGAACGCCGGCATGCCCCGATCCACTGCGGACAGCAGGGTCGGCGGATAGAAGGCGCCCTTGCCGGCCGGCACCTGGCCGCCCAGCAGCGCGCGGGCGCCCCGCTTGACCGATTCCTCGACCTGGTGGTGCAGCTGGTCGCGCAGGTCCGTCCGCGCCTGCGGCCCCACCTGCGTCTCGCGCGCGGTGGGATCGCCCATCTTGCGCGAGGCCAGCTCGGTCTTGAAGCGCTCGAGGAAGCGGTCGGCCACCGGCTCCACCACGATGAAGCGCTTGGCCGCGATGCAGCTCTGGCCGCTGTTGATGAGGCGGCCCTCGGTGGCCGCGATCGCGGCGGCCTCGACGTCGGCGTCGGCCAGGACGATGAAGGGATCGCTGCCGCCCAGCTCCAGCACCGTCTTCTTGAGCTCGTGGCCCGCCTGCGACGCCACCGCCATGCCCGCGTGCTCGCTGCCGGTCAGGGTGACCGCGGCCACGCGGGGATCGGCGATGATCCGCTTCACCGTGGCCGCGTCGGCCAGGGCGGTCCGGAAGAGCCCCTCCGGGAAGCCGGCGCGCCGGAAGACCTCCTCGATCTGCAGGGCGCAGCGCGGAACGTTGCTGGCGTGCTTGAGGATGCCCGCGTTGCCGGCCATCAGGGCCGGCGCCGCGAAGCGGAAGACCTGCCAGAAGGGGAAGTTCCACGGCATCACGGCCAGGACCACCCCGAGCGGGTCGAAGCGCACGTAGCTGCGGGAGGCGTCGGTCTCGCGCGGCTGCTCGGCCAGGTGGACCTCCGCGTGCTCCGCGTAGTAGTCGCAGGTGACCGCGCACTTCTCCACCTCGCCCTCGGCCTGCACGATCGGCTTGCCCATCTCCCGGGTCATGGTCAGGGCGTATTCGGCCTTGCGGGCGCGCAGCTCCTTGGCGGCCCCGCGCATCAACGACGCGCGCTGGGCGAACGGGCGCGTGCGCCATTCGAGGAACGCGGAATGCGCGCCGGCCAGGATGCGCTCGATCTCCGGCGCGGACGTCGGCTCGAGGGTCTCGATGATCGCCCCGGTGGCCGGATTGACGGACTGGATGCTCATGACGCTCTCCTTTGCTCGGCTGGTCACTGTCGGGATCAGGATCGGCGCCGAACGGATGCGCGCCCAGGGTCGGTCGACTGGCCGCGTCACCACCGCGGGCGTAGACTACACCCGCGGAGGTCAGGCATGAAGGGCGGGAATCCCAGGCCGACCGAGCACCTCGGTCAGCTCGTCTGTCCCAGCTGAGCGCGGCCGCGGTGGGGGGGCCTTGATCGTGCGAGCGGTCGGGAGAGTGTTCACTCGCGCGGCGGTGAAGTGGAACGCCGACGACTGCCTGACCCTCGGGGCCGCGCTCGCCTACTACTCCGTCTTCTCGCTGGCGCCGATCCTGGTGATCGTGATCGCGGTCGCCGGCGCGCTGTTCGGCCCCGAGGCGGCCCAGGGCGAGCTCGTCGGCCAGATCCGGGACCTGGTGGGCGACGAAGGCGCCAGTGCGATCCAGGGGCTGATCCAGAGCGCGAGCCGGCAGGGCACCGGCTCGCGGGCGACCCTGATCGGGCTCGTCGTGCTGCTCTTCGGCTCGACCAGCGCGTTCAGCCAGCTCCAGGGCGCGCTCAACCGCGTCTGGGATGTGCCAACCGCGTCGCATGGCGGGGTCATGGCCATGGTCCGAGCGCGCCTCTGGTCGTTTGCGGCGGTACTGGGCGTGGGCTTCCTGCTGAGCGTCTCCCTGGTGCTGAGCGCGGCGGCCGTTGCCCTCAGCCGGTACGGCTCGGACTGGATCCCGGGCATCAGCGGCGTGCTCCTGCTCACCGAGATCGCCGGCTCGCTGATCGTCCACACCCTGCTGTTTGCGATGATCTTCAAGGTGCTGCCGGACGCCGACATCCGGTGGCGCGACGTATGGGTGGGCGCCGCGGTGACCGCCGCGCTCTTCTACGTGGGCAAGCTCGCGATCGGGGTGTACCTGGGCCGCAGCGAGATCGGGGCGGCCTACGGCGCCGCGGCCTGGATCATCCTCATCCTGGCGTGGGTGTACTACTCCGCCCAGATCGTGCTGTTCGGGGCGGAGTTCACGCGGGCGTATGCGACGCGGGGCACCAGGCCCCCCCACCCTACCCTCTCCCCGGCGGGGGAAGGGATGCCGAGTCCGCCTACATCTCCACGATCCCGTCCCCCACGCGGGTGAGCCGCTCGAGCACCAGCGGGTCGTGGCCGGGCAGCACCAGGTCGGAGGACGAGGCCAGCTCGCGGATCTTGCCGAAGGCCGAGTACATCCGCGGCAGGTCCTGCAGCGTGTTGAACGGGATGTTCTCCTCGAAGTTGCGATAGTAGTGCGCGGCGTCCGACGTCACCACCGCCTGCCCCTTCGCGTGCGCCACCGTGACGAGCTGCATGCCCGCGGTGTGGCCGCCCACGTGGTGCACCGCGATGCCGGGCACGATCTCGCGCGAGCCGTCCACGAACTGCATGCGCCGCTCGTAGTTCAGCCGCACCAGCGCGCACACGTCCTCCACCTCGACCGAATGGCGGAAGGCGGGCAGGGCCGCGTTCCGGCCGGTGTAGAACGCCATCTCGGAGTCCTGCACGTAGAACGTCGCATTGGGGAAGAGCGCGTAGTTGCCCACGTGATCGTAGTGGAAGTGGCTGAGGATCACGTGCTGGACCGAGGCCGCCTCCACTCCGATCTCGGAGAGGCCCTTGCCCGGGCAGCGGAGGAACTGCCGGCCGCGCCGCGTGCCCACCGCCTCCGTGAAGCCCAGGTCCACCACGACCGTCTCGCGGCCGTTGGTGAGCGCCCACACGAAGTAGTCCATCGTCATGGGGGCGCGGTGGTAGTCGCCGTAGAACGCCTCCGACGTGGTGCAGGCGCGATGGGCGTAGCGGACCGCGTAGATGCGGTAGGGCGCATTGGCCATGGTCAAGTCTCCTTTCCCGTGGCAGGATTCTACGCGTTTCCCGGGTCTCCGAAAGTCCGCCGAGAGGAGGACAGGGTCGCACCGCGCGCGCGCTCGCCAACGGGGTGACCACGGAGGAGACCGGCAGGCTGATCACGCACCTGGCGTTCGACGCGGGCCGGCCCAGCGCGATGTCCGCCGCGAAGGTCGTCACACAGGTCTTCGAGGGAGAAGAAGGCATGAAGGTCGGGTTCATCGGTCTCGGCACCATGGGCGCCAGCATGGCGTCCAATCTGCAAGCGGGCGGCCACGAGCTTCAGGTGAACGACGCGCGGAAAGACGTCGCGGCCCCGCATCTCAAGGCGGGCGCGGTGTGGAAGGACACCCCGCGCGCGGTGGCGGACGGCGTCGAGGTCGTCTTCACCTCGCTGCCCGGGCCCAAGGAGGTCGAGCAGGTCGCCCTCGGCCCGGACGGCCTCATCCACGGCATGAAGAAGGGCGCGGCCTACTTCGATCTCAGCACGAACTCGCCGGCGCTGATGCGACGGCTGTATCCGGCGTTCAAGGACAAGGGCCTGCACGTGCTCGACGCGCCGGTGAGCGGCGGGCCCAAGGGCGCCAAGAGCCGCAAGCTCGCGCTCTGGATCGGCGGCGACCGCGAGGTCTATGATCGGTTCAAGCCGGTGCTGGACGCCATCGGCGATCAGCCGTACTACGTGGGCCCGATCGGCGCCGGCTCGGTGGCCAAGCTCGTGCACAACTGCGCCGGCTACGCGGTGCAGACCGCGCTGGCCGAGGTCTTCACCATGGGGGTCAAGGGCGGAGTGGACGCGCTCACCCTCTGGAAGGCGGTGCGGCAGGGTGCGGGCGGACGTCGGCGCACCTTCGACGGCCTCGCCGATCAGTTCCTGCCCGGCACGTTCGACCCGCCCGCCTTCAGCCTGCGACTCAGCCACAAGGACGTCTCGCTCGCCGTCGGCCTCGGCCGCGAGCTCGGCGTGCCGATGCGGATGGCCAACCTCGCGCTCGAAGAGCTGACCGAGGCGCTCAACCGCGGCTGGGGCGAGCGCGACTCGCGCGTGGCCATGCTGCTGCAGGAGGAGCGCGCCGGCGTGAAGATCGCGATCCCGGCCGACCAGATCAAGGACGCCCTCGACAACGACGGCCGCTAGAGCGGCCGAATCAGGGTGGCGCTCACGGCTTGCGGAAGAACAGGGGCTCGATCTTCGAGAGGTCCTTCGAGATCGCCATCGTGAGGAGATCGGCGAATCCCTGAAGGATGATGAGGGCGTTGAGGTCGGCGTCGTTCTGCACGACGCCCTTGATGCGCTCCAGGATGCCGTCGTTGACCTTCTGGATGTTCTCGTAGTGCGTTTCCAGCAGCTCGAGCCCCAGGTCGGGCGAGCCGCCCCGCTTGGCCACGAAGTACTGGTGGAGGAGGTACATGGAGACCGAGCGCACGATGGTCTCCTCCGCGGTGGAGAACGGCAGATGAAAGCGCGCCATCGGCTTGAGGAAGTCCATGTACGGACACGCGCTGGTCGCCATGACCAGGCCGAACACGCCGAAGATCCCTCGCTGCAGCGGCAGCTTCTTGACGTAGGTCCGCTCGTCGGTGGTGACGGTGACGGTGGCCTCGGCCACCGACGCCTTGTCCTTGAACGACTCCACCAGCGCGGCCAGGTTGGTGGCCACCGGGCAGTAGGGATGCTCGGCCGGCTTCAGCGGGCAGTGGCCGCACTGATGGTTCTCGAGGCGGGCCCAGGCGGGCGGCCGGGTGCGGTCGGCCGGGAGGAGGATGAGAGAACCCCGGTCGAGATCGACGGTATAGGACTTCGCGTCCCCGTCGGGAAACACGAAGTCGTAGACGATCTTGATGGTCTCCACCGCTCACCGCGAGGGTAGCGAGGCGAGGGCCGCGCCGTCAATTTCTGTGTCGCGCTGCGTCTCGCCCGGCTCGTCGGGCCGCGCGCCGCCGCGTGCTATCCTCGCATCGTGGCGTCCGTTCCCGAGCCTCCGGCGGTCGGCCACCCGGCCCCGCTCTTCAGCCTGAGCTCCGTGCAGGGCGACACCGTCGACCTCGCCGCGTACCGTGGCCGGGCCAACGTGGTGGTGTGGTTCTCCCGCGGGTTCACGTGCCCGTTCTGCCGGGTCTACATGGACGGCATGACCGAGGGCTACGAGGAATTGCAGGCCGCGGGCACCGAGATCATCCAGGTCGGCCCCAACCTGCTGCCGGCGGCCCGGGTCTTCTTCGGTCACAGCCCGACCCCCTATCCGTTCGTCTGCGATCCCGACAAGCGGCTCTATGCCGTCTATGGGCTGGGCGATCGCGGCGCGCTCGAGGCCACCCGGTCGGCGGTGGTGAGCTTCTCCTACGCGTTCACCCACGGTGACAGCGGCCCGCAGGTGCGCGGCGCCTGGCTCGACGTGATGAACCGCAATTTCGTCCGCCGCCTGCATCACCACGCCATGACCGCGCTGGAGCAGGGCATCTTCCTGGTCGATCGCGACGGGGTCATCCGCCACCGCACGGTGGTCGGCCCGCTGGATCCGGTGCCCCGGGGCGAGCGGCTGGCCGAGATGGTCCGCGCCCACTGCCCGGTCCTCCCACCCGGCCCAGATCCGAGGGGCGCCGGCCGGCCGTAATCCAGGTAGGGACAGCCCACATATGGGGTCGTCATTGAAATGTGCCCCACAATGTCGTATGAGTTGACTCGACCGATGCCTGTCTTCGACATCGAGTCGTACGTGGGCCGCTCGCGAGCCGTGGACATGGCGGCCATCGCCTGGGCCGACGTGCCCCGGTACCCCGTCTCGCCCGAGATGATCCGGACGCTCCGCTACATGGCGGACGTCGAGAGCCACACGATCATCTACCTGCGCAGCCTGCTGGCCACCCGGGCGGTGGACGATCCCGACGTCGCGACCTTCCTGGCCTGCTGGGTGTACGAGGAGACGTTCCACGGGCTGGTCCTGGCGCGCTTCCTCGAGGCGGCGGGGTCGCCGATCGGCACCCGCGCCCGGCCCCGCGGGCAGGAGACCGTGGCCAAGCGCGTCGAGGCGGCGGCCACCGCCATGGTCTCGAAGGCATGGGCCGACTTCTGCGCGGTGCACATGGTGTGGGGCGCCATCAACGAGCTGACCACGCTCACCGGCTACCGTCGCTTCGCGGCGGTCGCGGGCCATCCCGTGCTCAGCGACCTGCTCGACCGCATCGTGCTCGACGAGTCGCGCCACTTCTTCTTCTACTACCGTCAGGCCGAGATGCGGCTGCAGCGCCGCGTCGTGGCCCGGGTCGCGCGGTTCCTGGTGGACCGCTTCTGGGCCCCCGTGGGCAGCGGGGTGGAGGCCGACGCGGAGGTCGAGTTCCTCGCCGGCTACCTCTTCGGCGGGCCGGAGGGGCTGGAGGCCGCGCGCAAGGTGGACGACACGATCCGACGCCTGCCCGGATTCGAGACCGTCGCGCTCCTCGAAGCGTGGATGGACCGCCACGTGAGGAGCCTCGAAGGGAGACGCCATGGCCACCGCAACCACTGAGCCATCCACCGACCCGCGAGCGCCCGGCCACTATCGGGCCTATGCTCCGCGGCCCTTCACCCGCGCCGAGCGCGATTCGGTGACGATCCTCTTCGGCGGCCTGCACTGGCGCGTCGAGCGCGTGCTGCAGGCGGTGCTGGAGAGCGGCGGCCACCGGGCCCAGGTCCTGCCGGTCGCGACGCGGGACGATCTGCTGACCGGCCGCGAGGTCGCCGATATCGGGCAGTGCTGCCCGACCAGCTTCACCACCGGCAACCTGGTCAACTTCCTCAAGAAGAAGTCGGGGGAGATCGGCGCGGAGGAAGTGAGCAAGAAGTTCGTCTACCTCACCGCCGGCTCCTGCGGCGCCTGCCGCTTCGGGCAGTACCACCAGAGCTACGAGCTGGCCCTGCGCAACTCCGGTCTCGAGGCCTTCCGCATGTTCCTCCTCGCCCAGGACCAGCTCGACCAGAAGGCGGCCATGGGCGACGGCTTCGACATGAACCTGCCGGTGACTCTGGGCTGTCTCTGGGCGATCTTCACCACCGACCTGGTCCAGGATCTCGAGTATCAGGTGCGGCCCTACGAGGTGGTGCCGGGCGCGA
>DATFYA010000057.1 GCA_035315345.1 Candidatus Methylomirabilota bacterium | reverse complement strand
CGAGTGACATGACGACCCACCGCGGAGTTGGCAGGGCGACCGCCGCGTGAGGTGGGGCGACGTCTCCCCGCTGAGGCGGCAGCGCCCCGGGGCTAGCTTCGGAGCGCGTACTTGTTGATCAGGCGGTGAAAGGTCTTGCGGTCGATGCCGGCGGCCTTGGCGGCGGCCGACACGTTGCCCTCGTGGCGGGCCAGCAGGTCGCGGAGATACGAGCCCTCGAGCGCGTGCATCCACCGGTCCTTCGCCGCCTTGAGGGTGAGGTCGGTGCCGGCGGGCATTGCGGCGTGGCCCAGGATCGCGTCCGGGCCGGCCGGCGGGGCGGACGACCGCGTCACGTGCTCGGGCAGGTCCCGGGTGGTGATCAGCGGGCCGTCGGCCAGCGCGCACGCGCGCTCGATCACGTTCTGCAGCTCGCGCACGTTGCCCGGCCAGCGGTAGCCGTCGAGGGCCTCGGCGGCCGCGTCGTCCAGGCCGGTCACGCGTCCCTGACCGAACCGCTTCACGAAGGTGCGGGCGAGCAGCCGCACGTCGCCGGCCCGCTCGCGCAGCGGGGGCAGGGCGATCGCGATCACGTTGACGCGATAGTAGAGCTCCTCGCGGAACTGCCCGCGCGCGATCGCGTCCTTCAGATCCCGGTTGGTGGCCGACACCACCCGGACGTCCACGTCGACCAGCGCGGTGCTCCCCACCCGCCGGATCTGCCGCTCCTGCAGCACGCGCAGCAGCTTGACCTGCAGCGGCGCGGGCAGCTCGGCGATCTCGTCGAGGAACAGCGTCCCGTGGTGCGCGGTCTCCACCAGGCCGGCCTTGGCCCGCACCGCGCCGGTGAAGGCGCCCTTCTCGTGTCCGAACAGCTCGGACTCGAGCAGGTGCTCGGGCAGCGAGGCGCAGTCCACCGGGACGAAGGGCTGACGCGCGCGCGGGCTGTTGGCGTGGATGGCCCGGGCGATGAGCTCCTTGCCGGTGCCGGACTCGCCGAGCACGAGGATGTTGGCCTCCGAGCGGGCCGCCTTCTTGACCAGCTCGAAGACCTGGGCCATCGCGGGGCTGCGTCCGACGATGTTGTCGAGGCCGAGCACCTCCCGCAGCTGGTCGCGGAGGTTGCGATTCTCCACCTGCAGCCCGCGGTGACGGAGGCCGCGCTCCACCGCCACCCGCAGCTGCTCGATCGAGAAGTCCTTGGGCAGATAGTCGAACGCGCCCTGCTTGATCGCGGCCACCGCCGACTCGATCGTGGCGAAGCCGGTGAGCAGGATGACGGGCAGGGGGGGGTCCAGCTCGTGCGCGCGCCGCAGCAGCTCCAGGCCGTCCATCTCGGGCATCTTGAAGTCGGTGAGGAGCAGGTCGGGACGCTCGCGCTCCAGGATGTCCAGCGCGGCGCGGCCGTCGCCCGCGGTGACGCACGCGTAGCCCTGCCGCTGAAGGATGCGAGAGCAGCTCTCCAGCATGTCGGGCTCGTCGTCGACGATCAGGATGCGGGCAGCGTCCATGCGGCTGATCGGATCATCGCCGAGAATTCCCGCGAGATCAATTCGGGCGGCGCCTCCGCCGGGCCGGGGTCGCGGTCCGTGGGGGCGAAGTCGCGGCCGCCGGTCAGCCCGTGACGGCGCCGGCGAGCGGAAACGTCAGAATGAAGGCCGCGCCCCGACCCGCCTCGGAGCGCACGTCGATCGTCCCGCCGTGATCCTGGACGATGCCGTGGCTGATCGCGAGCCCGAGACCGGTGCCCTCGGGTTTCGTCGTGAAGAAGGGATCGAAGATCTTCGGCAGGATCTCCCGCGCGATCCCCGAGCCGGTATCCTGCACGGTCATGCGCACCGCTCCCGTCTCGGGGAGGTGCGCGGTCTCGACGGTGATCCGGCCGCCATCCGGCATCGCCATGCGCGCGTTGGTGAGGAGATTGAGCAGGACCTGCCCGATGGCGTTGGCGTCGGCCACGATGGGGGGCAGATGCTCGGCCAACCGGAGCGACACCTCGACGCTCGCGCGACTCATGTCCTTCCCGGCGATCTGGACGATGTCCTCCGCGATCCGGTTCAGGCTCACCGGGCGGCGCGCGCCCGACGATTGGCGCGCGAACGAGAGCAGCGCCTGGGTCACGCCGGCGACGCGGCGCGCGTGCCGCAGGATGACCTGCAGGTCGCTGCGGATCGCCTCCGGCATCGCGTGATCGTCGGCCTCGAGCAGCATGACCTCGACGCGGGAGGTGATGATGCCGATCGGGTTGTTGATCTCGTGCGCGATCCCGGCCGAGAGCGTGCCCAGCGCGGCCAGCTTGTCCGCCTGCCGAGCCGCCCGCTGAAAGGCGACCCGCTCGCTGATGTCGGTGATGAACGCGATGACGCGGCGGCCGTCGTCGGTGCCCACCTGGCTCAGACTCACCTCGACGGGAAACTCGACGCCGTCCTTCCGGAGGCCGGCCAGATCGAGGCCCAGCCCCATCGGCCGCGTTCGAGGCGTCGCCAGGTAGGCCTCCCGGTGCCCGACGTGGGCGGTCCGCATGCGGGTGGGGATCAGCCGCTCCACCGGCTGCCCGATCAGCTCGCCGCGGGTGTAGCCGAACATCGCCTCGGTCCGGGCGTTGACGGTCACGATGACGCCGGCCGGGTCGGTGACCACGATGCCCTCGGACGCGCTCTCCAGGAACGCGCGGGACGTCGCCTCGCTGCGACGGAGCGCCGCCTCGGCGAGCGCCCGCGCGGTGATGTCGCGGCCGACCACCGAGACGCCCATCGGCCGGCCCTGCGCGTCGTGAATCGGCGCAATCGTCAGGAGCAGCTGGAGGCGTCGGCCGCCCGAGGCGGCGTACTCGATCTCGACCCGCTCGATGGTGAGATCGGTCCGCGCGCGGCCCACCGCCGCGGCCAGCGCGTCGCGGCGGGGGCCCGCAGGGAGGAGATCCAGCGGCTGGCCGAGCATGTCGTGCTCGCGGCGACCGAGCAGCCGCTCGGCACCCGTGGTCCACGCGACGATACGGCCGTCCGGTCCCAGCGCGACCACCCCATCGTCGGACGATCGCACGATGGCGGCCAGCAGCGCGTCCCGGGTGATCCCGATCTCGGCGGTCATGCCGGCCGGATTGTGGGCCAAGCGCGCGCTCCCTTCAAGCCCTGGGGTGCCGGCGCCTCACTGAGGCGCTCGCTCCACGGACCGTCTCGTCGGCTTCGTCGGCAAACCCCCGTGTTCGCTGGTGAGACGTGCTGGCCCCTGCGTTGCAATTCATTCGGGACGTCAGACGGAGACGCCCATGCGATTGAACGAGATCCTGGTCCCGACCGACTTCTCCCCGCTGTCCGCGCTGGCCGGCCAGATCCCTCGCGACATGGCCAAGCAGGCCGGCGCGCGGCTGCACGTCCTGCACGTGGTCGCGCGGAATGCCGACCCGTCGCAGCCGGCCGAGGATCTGGCGCGGGTGAGCCGCGCGATGGGCCATGACCTGCGCGTCGAGACGGCGTTGCTGACCGGGTCCTCGGCCCAGAGCATCCTGGCCTACGCGCGGGAGAAGCACATCGATCTCATCGTGATGGGCACGCACGGCCGCACCGGGATGAGCCGGGAGATCCTGGGCAGCGTGGCCGAGACGGTGGTGCGGCTGGGGCCGTGCCCGATCCTGACGGTGCCGGGAGTGGTGGTCGAGCCGATCGGCAACTCGGCGCCCGCATCACTGTCGGCGGAGGTGCCGTCGCGGCCCTGTCTGGTGTGCGGTCACACGAGCGAGGATCTGGTCTGCGAAGTCTGTCGCAATCGCATCCGGGCCGAAGCGCCCGAAAGGAGAACGTCATGCTCGTCGGCGACTTGATGACCACGGCGGCCAACCTGATCACGGTGCCTCCCCAGACCCCGATCCTCGAGGCGCGACGCCTCATGCTGGACAAGCGCATCCGGCATCTGCTGGTCACCGACGCGGACCGGCTGCTCGGGATCGTCACGGACCGCGACATCCGGCTGAACCTGCCGTCGCGGGCCACGAGCCTGTCGGTGTGGGAGATCAATCACCTGCTGCTGAAGCTGACGGTGGACGAGGTGATGACCCGCGGGGTCATCACGGTGGGCCCGGATCGCGACGCCCGAGACGCCGCGCAGCTCATGCTCGACCACTCCATCGGTGCCCTGCCGGTCACCGACGGCGGCGCGCTCATAGGCATCGTCACCGAGACGGACGTGCTGCGCGCGTTCGTGTGGATGTCGGGCGGCCGCAACTCCGCGCAGCCCGTCGCGCGCGCACGACGGTAGTCGGGAGCCGAGCGGGACGGCGCGCGAAACCGGTGAGGGGAAATGGTAGGCGGGGGGAGGATCGAACTCCCGACCCCGGCCTTGTAAGGGCCGTGCTCTCCCAGCTGAGCTACCCGCCTGCGTGATCGAATCTAGGGGGTCGGGATTTCGGTGTCAACCGTCCGATCCCTCAGCGATG